>CAYNRB010000177.1:3381-6743 GCA_964399475.1 uncultured Methylomarinum sp. | reverse complement strand
CGATTACCACATATCAATGATTTAGAGTAGAAAAAGTCACGAAGATGGGCTAAGGCCAAAGTAGGATTGTTATCTGTCTCAAGACTTTGGAAAACCGTGGCTACAACATCACTCACATGAACAGGCTGAATTAATTGGTTTCCCTTATCAATAACAGTAAGAACAGTAAGAACAGTAAGAACGTAAGAACAGGTAAAGTTGCCAAGGCATGAAACAAATGCTAAGTTTTGCGCACTCCTCCATAGACTATGGAGGGTTGCATTATAATCCAATCTAATCCATTGACAAGTTTCTAAGGAATGGGCACGAAACACTTGAGCAACTGGCGTAGGATTTTTGTTCGTCTTCAAGGCGCAGCGTAGGGTGCATAGCAATCTATGTTACCGAAGCTGCAACGCATTACGCCAAGGATGGCGTGTAGTAGAGCAATGCAGGAGCAATTGCCGAGAAGACGGACAAAAAGACAAGTTAGTTGCTCAAGTTATTTTTGCACGTTCCTAAGTATATCATCTGCTAATTTTTTACTTAGATGATAGGCAGATTTTGCTGATTTATCTGCATCTAGTGCAGAAATTTGGATGATCTTCTCTACTCCTGCTTACTCTACTGCATTAAACAAGGCTATCGGAACTTCGGTATGAAGTTTTTGAAAAGTTTACTGTCTGGATTCGACAATAATTCCAACACAATTGATCACTACATCAATATCTTTTAGATGGGCTAACCAATCTTTATCGGTGTTCATCTCAACAAAGTCTAACTTTAGTGCTTGTGTAGTTGTGCTACTGACAAACAACTTGTCTGGATCGCGGCAACAAGCCAAAATATTATGCCCTTTTGTAGCAAACCCAAATTTTAATGGTTTCTCTTTATACGTCACGGCGAAAATAATTGGGAAACTTCAGTTTATAAAAGTGAACTATTACAATTTGTAATTCCAATTACATATTCACATAACCTTAATCTGTGATTTAAGGTGAGTGAGCATTATCTGCTGTTTTAGTATTTTCTACTCATTAAAGATGCAAACTAATGTAGCCTGGGTGTAGCGGAGCGGAATCCAGGTTTTCAGCTATAGCCATGAACCCTGGATTTCGTTTCACTGCATTCAGGCTACCTGAAATCGGTGTTTTATAATGTGAGTTTTTGAATAAAAATCGAAAATGCTATGATGAAAGACGGATATAAAGTTTCTAATCATAATTTCCAAGACAATAATCAAGTCATAAACTGTTTACGAAACTGTCCAGGAGCCATTCCTTCTATCTTTCGAAAAGCGGTATAAAAATTTGATTGTGAGTTAAAGCCAACGGATAAACCGATGGATAAAACCGATGATTTGGGTCCATCTATGAGTAGTTGTTCAGCAAATAGGGCTAAACTCAAGGTTTCTAACCTGAACAATTTTTCTTGCTACATTAACTTGTTTAATTGATCTATAACCTTTTTACAATCAATTTTTTTCAGGATAGATTCTGCATAGATAGCCTGAGAGGTTTCTGCCACATCGGCTTTAAAAGAAGGAAAAAAATTTGAGTTAATACGGCTACAAAAAAAGCCAGACCAATGAGAATACTATAAGCAATATGAAAAGCAGGTTTGGAAACCAGAGGCCAGATAAAACCCAGCACAACCACAGCAATTGCTGTACAGAAAAAACCTGAAAGCGCCAAAAGTTCTAATTTAAATCGATTTTTTTGCTGGCGCAGTAAATAAACCGCTCTAGCCAGCCATATCAAATAACCACTACCAATAATAAAAGCCATTGGCAAAGCCCAGTCATTTGAAATAAATAGACTGAACACTAAAGGAATGGCGTGTAAAAATTGCCAGGGACTGCTGTTAATCTCTGTGGTTAAAAGCCAGCAACTATAAAAATAGAAACTGGGCGCTATACAGTAAAGCAAAGCGATATATAAAGGAGAATAATCAAGAATATCAATACTTAAAATGTACTGCAAATTCAGCCATTGAATAACAGCTAAACAGATGATTAGATTAACCCCTGCCAATTTTGATAAATACGGCTGTAACTCCAGCTTCTTAATTGAATCATTTGCTATTAATATTAACGCTGCAAAGATGGAAAAACCAATTAATAAAATTGCCAGAAGTTTCATTTGATTAAAGTATTTTTCATGTTGATTGAATGTAGGGTGAGTTAGGTTTTGTTGTATCTATTAATAAAGAAGTAGAATACTGCCGACTGCAAGTTCATTTTAAGATATTTGATCTAGATTGTTCTGAGGAATGAATCGTATCTGTTAAAGTAATGCGTATCTATTAAGCCACTACATTCTATAAGTTTCATTTTACTGTTGCCAAAATCGTTATGTAACTCTCCTTTAACTGCCAAAATTAACCTCATGTCCACTTCAACAAAAAAAGTTATTTATGCCGCATTGGCAGGAAACACCCTGATTGCCATAACTAAAATAATAGCAACCCTGTTTACGGGCAGTTCTGCTATGTTATCAGAATCATTGCATTCAATAGTCGACACCTGCAACCAGTTACTCTTACTCTATGGTATAAAACAATCAAAAAAACCCGCAACAGACAAATTCCCATTTGGACATGGTAAAGAAATTTACTTCTGGAGTTTTATAGTCGCCATCATGATTTTCGCTGTGGGTGCAGGAATATCTATCTATGAAGGCGTACACAGTATTTTAGACCCCAAACCAATTAAAGATATTTATATTAACTATATCGTACTATTTTTAGCCATGCTTTTTGAAGGGGCAGCTTGGTATTATGCTTTACAAGAATTTAGTCGAGCCAAAGGAAAGTGGGGTTATATAGAGGCCGTAAAACGCGGTAAAGATCCTTCAGTATTTATGGTTTTATTTGAAGACTCGGCCGCATTATTAGGCTTAGGACTGGTTTTTTTCTGCTTGCTCTTAAGTCAGATTACTGGCGAACTCTACTGGGATGGAATAGGTTCTGTACTAGTTGGATTAATTCTGGCAGGAACCGCAATTTGGCTAGCCTTTGAAACCAAGGGACTTTTAATTGGCGAAAGTGCCAATACAGAAGTGGTCAATGGCATTCGCCAGTGCGCTCAATCGCATGCCATCGTAGAGAATGTTAACGAAGTACTAACCATGCACATGGGGCCGGATTTTATTTTAGCTACCATCAGCATAGAATTTTCTGATTCAGCAGTAACTGGGGAAATTGAAAATACCATTTCTACTATTGATAGTCAATTGAAACAACAATTTCCAACGCTTAAGCGTATTTTTGTTGAGGCTGAAACAAAACACCAGTCGGATATTGAAAAAATGGAAAGAACAAAAAATCAGAACCATTGATTCATCACAAAAAAATCATAAACACCAACTCCATCACACTTTTTA
>CAYNRB010000177.1:0-3281 GCA_964399475.1 uncultured Methylomarinum sp. | reverse complement strand
AACCAAGTTAAAGAAAAAAGTCCAACCAGCGAACCAGGAGCAGTGTATACAGGGAAGTTTTTTTTATTCTTAAGTTATCCCTCGTTAACTGAAAAGAATTTCACATCAACAGGGTTAGCTAAAAAATAATGTTTAATTTAGGAATGTGTCAATTAATTTGTTTAACGCTCCTTAACATTAATTAATCAATAATAAGCCAATCTGGTTTTCCAAGTGAAAGAACCGTCCGGTTTCAATAACTTGTTAAATCAGTAGCCTATACCCTCAGCAAAAAAGCAATTATTAAAACTATTGGAGAAATATCATGATTAAAAGCATGTTAATAGTAATGAGTGTAATTGTCTCTTTAAGTATGCTTACCTTCGTACTTATCATCAAGCATGGGCTCACTAAAAAAGCCAAGATTTTAAAATAGTTACAATACGAAACAAGCCATAGCTTTCTTGAATTTACTTTTATAAACTCAGCGGTTTGCCTGAATTGAGAAACTAGCTTTCAATACCTCGCATTCAAAAATAATCTGCATTACCGCTGATGCATCCATCTAAAATAAACCTGACCATCATCACATTTCCAGCTGGCTTTTTGGGTACCATATTCTGATTTCAACAATTTACAATTTTGTTCCACTTTAAAGCTATCCCAATTAGCATCATCTACATTGACACTAAAATACAAACCATATAATTTAAAAATTGCTATCGCAAAAATCAGATAAAGCAATACATCTCGTGGATTGCTGCGTATAAATTGAAATAAATTCTTCATTGTAATGTTCCCGTTGTTAATACCCAGGCGAAGAACTTCCGCATAGTCTTATCAGATAATTCCTGTACATTCTCAAGCATAAAATTCAAATAGATAAATATAAACCTGATTCTGCTAATAATGATTATATTTATTTAAAAAGTCAATGAATTAGATGCATAAAACCATGTCTTTTCAGGCTAATATTAAATTTATTCCATCATTATGTTCCATACAATCGTATGCTTGTCGTTATGATTTTATCAGTCTCAGTATTAATAGCGGACTGAAGTCCGTTCTACATGCCTCTTTGCTTTTGCTTTATTACTTCCCCTATTAATTATTGATATAATTCACTCATTGCAAACCTACACTTTTCAGCAACAGACTACCAATACAATATTATTAAAATGAAAATTAGTTTTTTAGCATCTCACGGTGGTTCAGCTGCCAAACATATCATCAAGTCAATTCGAGAAAAAGAATTAGATGCTCAAATAGGTATTGTAATCACTAACAATAAAAATTCTGCTATTTATCAGTGGTGTATTGATAATCAAGTCGATGTAGTACATTTAAGTGGAAAAACCCATCCAGAATTAGATGCAGAAGATAAGGCCATTCATGAGGAATTAGTTAAAGCAAAAACCAATTTAATCGTTCTCTCAGGTTATATGAAAAAAATCGGTTCCAACACGCTAACCGAATACGCCAATAAAATACTCAATATTCATCCTTCGTTATTGCCCCGACATGGTGGTAAAGGACTATTTGGCGACAAAGTTCATGACTCAGTGATTAAATCAGGCGATCTGCAATCTGGGGCTACGGTACATTTCATTAACGAAGAATACGATGAAGGTCCGGTGGTGGCACAAAAAAAAATAGATTTAGGTGACGGTGAAACCAGTAAATCATTAAAAGCTAAGGTTCAAGCTATAGAATGCGAACTTTACTTGAATAGCATCAAGCAAATATTGCATGCATAATCCATGGATCACGATTATTTACTCAAATTACGACAACATCCCACTTGGCGATTACTGAATGCGGATAATTCTGCATTTATCATCAGTTTTTTTTACCGTACCTTTATTCAAACTAATTGTCGCTCTTTAAAACAAAGCGAATTAACCGAAAAATTGGAAGATACTTTATTCCACTTACGCCAAATTCATCAGAATAAATACCCCAAAACTGCTAAAGCTTATTTAACCGACTGGGCTAACGGTGACAACGCTTTTTTGCGAAAATACTATGCAGAAAACAGCGATGAACCTGAATTTGATATTACTCCCGCTAGTGAAAAAGCCATAGAATGGTTACGTAGTCTTGAACAAAAACAATTTATTGGAACAGAATCACGCTTATTAACCGTATTCCAATTATTAGAAACCATTTTACAAACCACACAAACCGACCCTCAACAGCGTATCAGCGAATTAGAATCACAAAAAGTCGCAATTGATGCTGAAATTGCCAGATTACAACAAGGTGAAATAATCACCTACGATCCTCGTCAGGTTAAAGAACGTTTTTATCAACTCGAAGAAACTGCACGTAGTTTATTAATGGACTTTAGGCAGGTTGAAGATAATTTTCGTCAACTTGACCGCACTACACGGGAAAAAATTGCCATCAGTCAAAAAAACAAAGGCGATTTATTAGATGATATTTTTGATGAACGTGATGAAATAGGCGATTCTGATCAGGGTAAAAGCTTCCAGGCTTTCTGGGGTTTATTAATGTCCCCTGCTAAACAGGAAGAATTTAATGAGCTGATCCAAAAAGTTCTGGCACTGGAAGAAGTGAAAAGCTGTCAGCCTGATGAGTTATTACCGAAAATGAAATATCATTTGCTGGAAGCTGGAGAAAAAGTTCAACGTACCAGTTCCAGCTTGGTAGAACAATTACGTCGCTATTTGGATGATCAAGTCTGGCTGGAAAACAAACGTATCATGTCGATTATTTACGAAATAGAAAAATCGGCCATAAGCATTAAACAAACACCCCCAAAAGAAAGAGACTTTACTTTTATTGATGATATCAAAGCCCAGATAGAATTACCGGTTTCACGCGGTTTGTTTCGTCCACCCAGTCGCCCAGTTATTTCAGAAGAATTATTAACGGATGGAACAGCAGAATTCAGCAGTGATTTATTGTATAGCCAGCACTACGTTGATAGTGCCATGTTACAAGCCAGAATTAATAAAGCCTTGCAAAATCAGTCACAAATCACCTTACAGGAGATTTGCCAGCAACATCCATTGCAAAAAGGCTTAAGTGAATTAATTGCTTATATGAATATCGCCTGTCAGGATAATGCTAATGCATTGATAGATTCAGATAAAGAAGTAAAAATATTCTGGGTGAATGAAAAAGGAATAAGAAAATCAGTGAAGATGCCGGGGGTTATTTTTACCCGACATTGAAGGTGAACTATATTCTAAAACAGCTAACTTAATAACTTCATAAACAATACCTTAACCCATCTTCGTGACTATTTTTGACACATTTCCTGTAAATCAATAACT
>CAYNRB010000176.1:0-6756 GCA_964399475.1 uncultured Methylomarinum sp. | reverse complement strand
AAACAGCATGGCATCAGGCAATGGAGTTTCCTGGACACCTTTGCAAGATCTGGAAGGAACGATTACCCCGAATGGCTTGCATTTCGAGCGTCATCATAATGGTGTTCCACAGATAGACCCGAAAAAACATCGATTATTGATTCATGGTGCTGTAAAAAAACCACTGATTTTTGATATGGATGCGCTATTACGTTATCCCATGACTTCAGCGCTATGTTTTATTGAATGTGGTGGAAACAGTAATGCAGGTTGGCGAGACAAACCTATCCAAACTGCCGCAGGTTATTTTCATGGTATGGCATCCTGTAGTGAATGGACGGGAGTCCCTCTTAGAATATTGCTCAATGAAGCCAAAGCCCGAGGTCGAGCAAAATGGATTATTGCTGAAGGTGCTGATGCATCAGTAATGAATGTCAGTATTCCCTTAGAAAAAGCTATGGATGATTGTATTTTAGCTATTTATCAAAATGGGGAAAGAATCAGACCTGAAAATGGTTATCCTTTAAGATTAATCGCTCCAGGCTGGGAAGGCGTACTTAACGTAAAATGGTTACGTCGCTTGCATTTAAGTAACCGACCCACGATGTCACGAAATGAAACCTCAAAATATACTGAGTTACTTCCTTCAGGAAAAGCCCGTCAATTTACTTTTGTTATGGAAGCAAAATCACTGATAACTAATCCATCCTATGGACATAAGCTAGATAAAAAAGGCTTATATCAAATCAGCGGACTTGCCTGGAGTGGTCAAGGAAAAATCGTCAAGGTTGAGGTCTCAGCAGATGGTGGAAAATCCTGGGCAGAAGCAGAATTGCAAGAACCCGTCTTATCAAAATGTTTTACCCGTTTTAGAATTCCATGGGACTGGAATGGCAAACAGGCTGTTCTAAAAAGTCGAGCAACTGATGAAACCGGCTATATTCAACCAGAAAGAACTGAATTACTTGAAAAAAGAGGAAAACACGGCTACTTTCATTACAACGCCATCGTAAATTGGGAAGTATCAAACAAAGGAGAAATTACCCATGTTTACGCATAAACTCTATATTTCCCTGCTTAGCCTACTCTGTTTTAACACTTTTGCTATAGAAAAAGGGCCTGATCTCGGCAAACCCGCCTCAAAAGAATTAATTAAACAATGGAATACTGATGTTTTCCCCAATGGTAAAGGTCTACCCAAAGGTCAGGGAACGGCTGTCGCTGGTAAAAAGGTCTATCAAAAATATTGTTTATCCTGTCATGGATTTGAAGGAACAGGCAGTAGTGCCGATGAACTAGCCGGTGCAAGCCATTCATTAACTGATAATCCACCAGATAAAATTATTGGTACTTATTGGCCTTATGCAACTACCTTGTTTGACTTTACCAAACGGGCAATGCCTTTAGATTCACCCGGTATTTTAAATAACAATCAGCTTTATGAGGTTACCGCCTATCTACTCTATTTAAATAAGATTATTCCTGAAAATAAAGTAATCAATGCCAGTTCATTACCTCAAGTCAAAATGCCTAACCGTAATGGGTTTATAAACATTTATAAGCAACAAAAATGAAAAAATCATGATTAAAATATTAGCCTTTGCAGGTAGTTCCAGAAAAGACTCTGTCAATAATAAATTAGTACGCATTGCAGCTGCTGCCGCAGAAAAACAAGGCGCTAGTGTTACCGTGATAGATTTAGCAGATTATCCTATGCCTCTTTATGATCAAGATTTAGAAGCGGAACAGGGCATGCCTGAAAAAGCCCATGAATTTAAACAATTACTGATAGAGCACGATGGATTGCTTATTGCATCCCCTGAATATAACAGCGCATTTAGTCCCTTATTGAAAAACGTAATAGACTGGGCATCTCGTGCCGAGTCTGCTGATGAACCTCCATTAAAAGCATATAAAGGAAAAACAGCAGTCATCATGGCCGCTTCGCCTGGTGGATTAGGCGGTCTTAGGGGGTTGGTTTTTTTAAGAATGTTACTCGGAAATATTGGGGTAACAGTTTTACCCGAACAACAAACCTTAGCGCATGCTTTTAAAGCATTTTCTGAAGATGGGTCTATAATTGATGGTAATAAACAAAAAGCAATTGAGAATTTAGGGATAAATCTAGCTCAAGTTTTAAAAAAATAAAAGCATGATTTTTATAATATAACTGTTATTCAGGGCTTTCAGCATGAGCGACGAGATTCACATTAAGGTATCTGATTTATCAATTTTATTAGTAGAACCTTCTAAAACCCAATTCAGAATCATTAAAAAGCACTTATCTTCAGAAGGTATTATGCATATAGAGCATGCCAGTTCAGGTGCAGAAGTTTTTAACATATTAACGGATTATCAACCTGATCTGATTATAAGCAGCATGTACTTGCCAGATATGACGGCAGTTGAGTTGGTAGAGAAAATAAAATTAACTGAAGATTTGAAAGAAATACCCGTCATGCTAATCTCAAGTGAAACTAGTTTTTCGGCCTTAGATCCTATTCGGCAGGCGGGTGTCATTGCCATTCTTCCCAAGCCTTTTACCCGTGCGGATATTAAACGTGCTTTAGCAACCACAATTGATTATATTGACCCGGAAGAGGTTTCTTTAAAGCATTATGAAATAGAAGAACTCAGAGTACTGGTTGTTGATGATAGCATGATGGCTAGAAATCATATTACCCGTGTCTTAAACAACATGGGAATTACACAAATTACAAAAGCTAAAGATGGAAAAGAAGGTGTAGAAATATTTAGTCAAGCTGAAGATGCATTTGACTTAATTGTTACTGATTTTAATATGCCACATATGGATGGAGGGCAATTAATTGAATATATTAGAAAAGAATTAAACAATCCCTACATACCCATCATAATGGTAACCAGTGAAGAAAATGAAACTCGACTCAATACCGTTCATCAGGCGGGTGTTTCTGGGATTTGTGATAAACCTTTTGAGCCTCAAACAGTCAAAGAAATGTTGTATCGGATTTTGGATGATGGTTAAGCTAACACAAACACTGATTTTGACAAAAATTCCCTATAAAGGTATAGTCCACATTCTTAATCAGGACTCACCCCTTAGCCGAGGTGGTGAAATTGGTAGACACGCTAGCTTCAGGTGCTAGTGAGCTTTGGCTCGTGGAGGTTCAAGTCCTCTCCTCGGCACCACTTTAGAGATGCTGAGTTACGTTTTTTTACTTCGTTCTAAATCTACCCCACCTTTGTATTAATTATTTTGAAAGTAAAGTTATTTTATTAAATTAGCTGGTTTATTCTTCAACTGTTTTTTGAGAAATTGGAATCTTGAAATAAAAACTGGCTCCGCCTCTCGCGTTATTCCTTACCCCAATTTCTCCATAATGCCTTTCAATAATTTCCTTACAGATGGCTAGTCCTAAGCCAGTGCCGCCTGAGCCGTCTTGGGATTGACTGCTTTGTTGAAATTTTTCAAAAATAAAATCCATTTCTGATTCAGGTATACCAATTCCGTTATCTTCTATTACTAATTCAAACGTATTCTTGTGTTTTATGAGATCAAAGATAATAGTTCCATCTTTAGGGGTAACTTTTATCGCATTAGATAAAAAATTGGTAATAACCTGAATAATACGAACACTATCAAAGGTACCCATTATTGCTTCCTCAGGAAAAATACAGTCCGTTTTTATCATTAATTCTTTCATCCTTGCTTTTTGTTCCTCTATTGCTTGATATATTAAAACGCTTAGGTCATTTCTGGAAAAATTCATTTCCATTTTCCCCGCTTCAAGTTTGGAAAGATCAAGCAAATCATTTAATAAATAGAGCAAGCGAGTTCCACTCTCATGTATTCTGGAAAAATAGCCTGATAATTTTTCATGTGATGCCGTATCTATTCTATTCGTACCTAATTTAGAAAAACTTAAAATACCATGCATTGGTGTACGGAGTTCATGTGACATATTGGCCAAAAAGGCTGATTTTGCATGGTTAGCAATCTCCGCTGCTTCTTTTTCCCTCAATAAATCCTGATGTGCTTTCTGTCGGGTAATGTCTACTAAAACACCATCTATGGTTTTATTTTGACTGATGTTGTCAATACCAATGACACCTTTTAAAGCAATCCACTGTATTTCTCTACCAGGAATATTAATGCGAAATTGAAAATCCAGACTAAAACCTAAAGGCTCTTGTGAAGAATTATTCAACATTATGGCAACCCAATTTATATCAGTGGAGTGAACTTTCTCCAGCCATTGGGAAAATACATCTTGATATGAATATTTTGATTCAAATTCAAATATTTGACTGGCTTTTTGATCTAGAAATATTTTTTTTTCAATCGCATCAAATTTAAAAACGCCAGCATTTGAAACAGATAATGCTGATTGAAGCTGATGGGTTCTTTTTAATAAATGTTGTTCTGCTTTCTTTCTTTCTCGAACCTGATTTTCTAATGCTTTTTCTCGTAGTCTTGCCGCTGTAACATCGGTAATATTGATTAAACAATAAGCAGAATCGCTTGAATGCACTTCTAAACGAGTGATATAAATCTGTTGCTGTAATAACTCGTTATCATTAGCGCCTTGAATATACAGGGGAATCGGTGATTTATTTAAGATATTAGATATAGTTGCAGGTAAACCGAATTTAAGATTGGTTAATATAGCTTGATGAAGACGATGATTGATCGGTTCAGGAAATAATTCTTCGAAAGAGTGGTCGCAAACAGTTTCAGCTTTAAGTTTGCTATATTTTACCATCCAATTATTCCAGCAAATAATATGACATTGATGATCCAGAATAATAACCCCAGAATTAAAATTCGAATAGAGTTTTTGTAAATCAACGGTAATATGTTTGCCCACCAACATTTAGCAGTACCTTTCCAGCATTGAATTTAAGGTTTTGCGCAAATTACTCATAGAATCTGCATTCAAAATAAATATTAGATGCCCATTAACTGCGTTATGCTTTAATTCCATTTTAACCAGAATGGAAAGTAATAAGCTTGTGGAGTTTTCCATTGTATTATGTAAAATATTAGTAGTACAGGTTTCGCTGAAAATCGGTAAATCAATTTCAAAACTTTCCCCTAATGCTTCGGCAATCACACTAATACAGGCATTAAGTACTATATTACCAATCTCAGTTAATGCTTCGCTCTGTAATTCTGCCAAAGTTTCATTAGACAAGTGTCTGTCTAGCATTTGTTTAACTACATCAAAGCTGTCGTCTGGGTGGAAAATAATCATTGAATGCATTGCAAAAGGCCCGTCCATTGCCTGAGAAACAGACATAACCTTATCACTTCCCAATCGAGTAGCTAATTGTTCGGGCGATTCAAAAATTATAGAGGGAACAGACAATACAACTTCTTGATCAACTAGTTGGCTTAATGAATTTGCCGCGCTACCAATTCCAAGATTAAACAGTTCTTTAAGCAAGTCATGCTGCATTTCAGTTAATTCAAAATTATTAGTCATTTATTTGTCATTTATAGTTTGACGGATAATGCAAAGTTAGCTTTATTCTTAGGAGTGAGGATTTAATAATATACGAAAGTTTGACGCAGGATTTTTGTTTGTCTTCAAGGCGTAGAAACAGGCGCATAGCAAGCTACGCAACTGTTTCTACAACGCAGAAGACGGACAAAAAGACAAGTCAAAATTCGCATATTATTAAATCCTCGCTCCTTAAGGCCACTTGCAACGAATAACTTACCCTGCCTGCTTGTTATTTTGACTGTTTTTATTTACGGTATAGAAATAGATGCGTAGTTTGCTATACATCTATTTTTTTCACTATTGAAAACAAAAAATACTGCCTATATTTATGAGGTAATTTTTTACGAGTTACCTAATGCGTTGAACATCATACGCACGGTTATGCTTGAGGAATTTTTAAGGAAGGTGTACAAAATATATGAGCAACTAACAACAACTAGCCTGTTCTACTAACAATATGTCGGTATCATCTGTTAGTTGAAGAGGCACAAAAATCCTGCATGAAATGTTTTGATGTTATTAAATCCTCAAATCTTATTGTTTTTATCTATAAACAGAAATTTTGTCAGAAGACTGGTTTCAAATGCACAAAACACGTTTTTAACTGGACAAAAATCAATTCACTAAAAAATGACCTCTATGTCGCATACAATTGTTATAAGCATTTTTATAGCTTTTCTCTGCTGAAAATCCTTGTTTAGCACCTCCACCAAATCCACCCATAGTCGCCCCAATAGCAGCACCTGATGCAGGATTGCCTGAAAGAGCACCTAAAGCTGCACCCGAAGCCGCTCCAATCAACCCACCTACAATTGCACCTGTTGCCGTTTGTCTAGCTGTTCCTCCCGATGCACGATGGGCTAGTTGTCTACATTCATCAAGATCCTGATTCAAACGATAGGCATTTGGATCTCCATAGGGATCTACTGTCGGAGACCAGTTGGATTGAGACGCGCAGGCTGAAAATAACAAACTAGTACTTATAAGCATAGTTGCTTTTAAAATTTTATGCATAATTCTTTCCTTAGTCAGGTTTAATGTTTTAGTTTAGTTAGTGTTGAGTGAATGTTAAGTGAATATGAGAGAAATACTCTGTAAAGCAAAAATCCTTGATTAAAATTTAAAAGTTAATAAATATAGTTGGTTAGCGAGTCAAGTTAGGGTGTATTTATATCTTGTAATCAAACAATGTAGGATGGAAAATGCATATAAGAAGCAAAATTGGGAAGGTAGATAAGGCAACACGCAATAAATAACCCACCAATCTTGCTTGTCTTTTTGTCCGCCT
>CAYNRB010000175.1:0-6869 GCA_964399475.1 uncultured Methylomarinum sp. | reverse complement strand
AGAGGCAATGTTTAATTGTCTTGAAAAATTAGTTAGACATGGGCTTATAATTCAAGTTTCTGGTTTGAATTCAATTTAATGCGTTCCCACACTCTGCGTCACGGCCAGATTCATCTCGTTATTCCTGCATGTTCTTGGCATGAATCCATGCATTCTGACAGATGGATTCCCATTATGAAAATTCGGGAATGGTGTAAATATTGTTCTTAACTTAATGGCAGTGACGCAGAGTATGGGGACGATAATATTTAAATTTGTCAATGTTCTGAATGGATTAAATTCTAAACAAGTCAATTTAGCAGGCTTTGTACTATACTTTAGTAGTAAAGAGTCATCAGGTTTATAGCCGTTTCAACTACGCAGAATATCGCGAAATTTAAGTCGGTGCTTTTATCATGAAATACAATTTTTCTGTTGGACAAAAACCCTATTGTTTTAATAATTTAGTCGATGTACTAGCCAAAGCTTCTCCTGCCCGAAGTGGCGATTATCTTGCAGGTATAGAGCGTGTTGCTGCGCAAATGATGTTTGCAGAAATACCCTTGAAGCAATTTATAGAAGAGCCTTTAATCCCTCCCGAGTCAGATTCAGTGTCTCGGTTACTATTGGAAGAACATGAAAGGGATTCATTTCGTGGTATAGAAAATGATACTGTCGGTGATTTTAGAAATCGTTTACTGAGTTATTCCTTAACTTCAGAGCAATTATCCCAGTTATCAGCTGGCTTATTACCTGAAATGGTTGCCGCTGTTTCTAAAATAATGCGCAATCAAGATCTCATTTTGGTTGCGAGCAAATGTCAGGTTGTCACGGGTTTTCGTAACACCATTGGTTTACCAGGTCGACTTGCAATCCGTCTTCAACCTAATCATCCTACCGATGACGCAAAAGGCATAGGTGCTTCTATTTTGGATGGTTTGATGTATGGCTGTGGTGATGCGGTTATTGGAATTAACCCTGCGACAGATAGTGTACATACAGTCAAACGACTGCTGGTGAGTTTGGATGAACTTATTCAGCAATTTCAAATCCCCACTCAATCCTGCGTTCTTGCACATGTCACTACTCAATTAGAGGCTTTAAACCAGGGTGCGCCAGTTGATTTAATATTTCAGTCTATCGCCGGAACGGAGGCGGCTAACAAGAGTTTCGGCGTTGATTTGAAAATATTAGAAGAGGCAAAACAAGCCACTTTATCATTGAATCGTGGGACGGTGGGACATAACGTGATGTATTTCGAAACTGGGCAGGGTTCCTGTTTGTTTGCGGAAGCGCATCATGGTATTGATCAACAAACTTTGGAAGCCAGAGCTTATGGGGTGGCAAGAAAATATAAGCCATTATTGGTCAATACAGTAGTGGGATTTATCGGCCCTGAATATTTATTCGATGGTAAACAAATAATCCGTGCCGGTCTGGAAGATCATTTTTGTGGGAAATTGCTGGGTGTACCGATGGGTTGTGATGTCTGTTATACCAATCATGCGGAAGCGGATCAGGATGATATGGATAATTTACTGACTTTGCTGGCTGTAGCAGGATGCAATTATTTTATGGGTGTGCCGGGTGCAGATGACATTATGCTAAATTACCAATCTAGCTCTTTTCATGATGCTCGGTATTTGAGACAGCTATTAAATCTAAAGCCTGCACCTGAGTTTGAAAAGTGGTTGATTAGAATGGGTATTACGGATGATACTAATAAACTATTACCTGTAAGGCAACACGCAATAAATAACCCACCAATCTTGCTTGTCTTTTTGTCCGCCTTTGGCGTTGCCACTTCGGTTACATAGCTCGCTATGTGCCCTACGTAGCAACGCCAAAGGCAAACAAAAATACGTCGCAATATTGGTAGGTTATTTATTGCGCGTTACCTAAGTGGAGAGCATCCATTATTAAAGACAGTACAATAGTTCCCTCCAAGCGTTACTACCATTAAGTTAAAGCGTAATATATTAATAATCAAGGCGTTAAGCGTAGGGTGAGTTAGCTTATCAAACGAAGCGCGATAACGTAACCCAGCATTTTTCTGTTATTGGTGGGTTACGTTTTTTTGCTACGCTAAATAATCTCACCCATCCTACGGTAACATATTGATTATAAATCATAATTACTTAACTTGATGGCAGTGAAACTTTGCCTGGAAACCTATAATCAGATGCTCCCGCGCCTCCTAACGCAGGATAATTTCAAACCATTTGCGAACGTAAAGTATATGGATAAAAGGAGTTGATCATGGCAAAAAAAATAGGTTGTACGACTGATTCCTGGTCAAATCTTAAACAATATACCGATGCCCGCATAGCTTTAGGGCGGGCAGGAGGAAGCCTGTCCACTAAAGACTGGCTAGACTTTAAACTGGCTCACGCCAAAGCTAGAGATGCGGTACATTGCGAATTTAATTGTGATGATCTAGTTAAGCAGCTTCAAAAACTGGACAATAAAATTCTGCTTGTAAACAGCCAAGTCAAGAATCGTCTGGAATACTTACAACGACCTGATTTGGGCCGATTCCTAGACGATCCTTCAATCTCATTACTGAAAGCTGAAAAAAAACCGGCAGATGTGGTGTTTATCATTTGTGATGGCTTATCAGCTACCGCAGTTCATGCACATGCTAGTAATCTTTTGGGAATTTTGTTACCCGCTTTAAGCCATTTGTCTTGGTCTATTGCGCCTTTGGTTATTGCTAAATTCGGTCGAGTTGCTCTAGAAGACCCGATCGGTTTTTTAATGGGTGTTAAAATAGCGGTCATTCTTATTGGCGAACGTCCAGGATTAAGTTCACCTGATAGTCTGGGTGCCTATCTGGTTTTTAATCCAAAACCAGGAAATACAGATGCGGATAGAAATTGTGTTTCCAATATTCGACCAGCCGGACTTGATTATCAAAAGGCGGCTGATACGCTGTTTTATTTACTGAATCAAGTCAGGCAGAGAAAATATTCAGGGGTGCAATTAAAAGATAAGCGAATTGTAATGGATAATAAAAAGCTTAATAAAGAGGTAAAACCATGTGCTATCTATGCCCATCGCGGAGCTAGAAAAGAAGCGGCAGATAATACCCGATCCGCATTTGATAAAGCCTTAAAATATTCGATTGATGGTATTGAAACAGATGTGCAGTTAACTAAGGATGAGATCACTGTTCTTTTTCATGATCGAATAATGGATCGGCTGGGATATGCTGGACAACATATTAGTGATTTTACTTTAGCGCAATTAAAAACAATCAATTTTTTGACGGGTTTTAGTGGTACGGGCTTTGAAGGTGTGCTGACTTTAGAGGAATTTCTCAGGACTTATAGAGACCAGTGTAAATTACAAATCGAGATTAAACATCGTGATTGGGAAGACCAAAAAAGTTGTCAGATTAAAGTCCAGCAATGTCTGGATTTAATCGGTGAGTCAATTAATCTTGATATCATTATTTCATCATTTTCTTTAGTCCCACTTGAGTATGCACATAAATTAGGTTCTAAAATCCCGCTGTTTTTAGCATTCAAGGAGTCTGATACCGGTTCTTATGTGGAAAACATCCTAGAAAATAATAAATTCCTGGCCGGAATATGTCATCCTATCAGTACATTGAATGCAAGTTTAGTTAATTCTTTACATATTCAGAATAAACTGATTCTAACTTATACGGGTAATACAGCAGAAGAAATTAAGAAAGCCTTAGACCTTGAGGTTGATGGTTTGATTTCTGATTATCCAAACAAAGCCTTGAAAATGAGGGATTAATGAAAAGATCCAAGTTTCCAGCAAACAATCAGCAATTTGACTTGCTCGTCTGTGGCGGTGGGATTTATGGTGCTTGGACTGCTTATGATGCTGCACTTCGAGGACTTAAAGTCATTCTTGTGGAGCAAGGCGATTGGGCCAGTGGTACTTCATCGGCTTCCAGCAAATTAGTTCATGGTGGTTTGCGTTATCTGGAAACACTGGGTTTTTCTGTGGTTAAAAAATCATTAACCGAACGCCATAAACTGACTCATGCTGCACCGTACCGGGTATGGCCGTTACGTTTTGGTGTGCCTGTTAACCAGCACAGTCGCATTGGTTCATTTCGATTAAAAATCGGACTGTCAATTTATGATTTTCTGGCGGGGATTTATCATTCTAATCAAACCCATTTACATTTTGATGCAACTGCATTTTCAGAACGTTTTCCAATACTGAATAAAATCAGTCTCAAGAGTGGGTATACCTATTTAGATGCACAAACAGATGATGCGCGCTTTGTATTGGAAATTATTGATGGGGCTGTTTCTGCTAGTGCAGTCTGTATAAATTATTGTCAGTTAATTGAATCATTAGAAAATGACGGTGTTACCTATGGCGCTGTATTAAAAGACCAATCAACTGATGAAGAAGTTAGAATCAATACTTCGACTATTGTAAAAGCCATAGGGCAATGGACATCTTTATTGGTGCCAGAAAAACAATGGTGTCGCTTATCGAAAGGTGTACATTTAATTCTTCCGCCGCTTCTTGCGAATGAAGCTTTATTGTTAACCGCACAAAGTGATGGACGAGTTTTCTTTGTGATTCCCTGGTATGGTTTAACTTTATTAGGCACGACAGATACAGATTATAAAGGCGATGTGGATCAGGTTTCGGTGGAGAAAGAGGATGTGGATTACTTGCTTAGGGAGGCAAATCTTGCATTAACTACCCAATGGACTGAAAACGATATTCAAGGTCGGTTTGCTGGATTAAGGGTATTACAAAACAGTAGAAAAGATTCGCCTTCCAGTGTTTCCCGAGAATGGGAATTAAAATCAATAAACCAAGGCTTGTTTTATTCCATCGGGGGAAAATTAACCTCGTCGCGCGAAGATGCAGCTGAAATAGTCGATGCTGTCTGCCAATATCTTGGACAGGATTTAAGTAGTAAAACTAGTTCTACGGCATTTCCCTGGTTACCCGAAGATTCTTATGATTTGTGGTCAACAACTATGACTGAACAGGCAGAAAAACTGGGTATTGATAGTGAAAGCGCATTGTGGCTATTACGCAGACATGGCAAACATGTGACTCAAATCCTGCAAAGCATAGAACAAGATCAAAACCTGGCTAAACGGATTACTGATTCAGTGCCTTTAATTGTTGCTGATTTATTGTATTGCTTGGAACATGAAATGGTTTCACATCTTGAAGACCTTTTACGTCGTCGTATCCCTTTATTGATTTTATATAGAATGACTAAAGACGAATTAGAACAGTTTGCTGAAATTTGTGCTGAAAGTTTGGGCTGGGATCAGAAATCAATGGATCAAGAAATCCAGTTTTGTGCGGAAAAATGGTTGATCAAGTCAATATAATCGTTCTTGATTTAGGGACAACGGCAATAAAAGCCGCTGTTTATTCTGATGAACATCAACAATTTGATATCATTATCTCAGAAGCTGCACCTAAAATCTCAAACGAGAATGGACGTTGTGTTAGTGATGCAATGGCTTATATTAAAAGCGTAGAGCGGTTGTTAGAAAAATGTAATGGCCAATCTAATGCAAAGCTAGGTCTCTGTTATCAACGCTCTTCTTTTCTACTCTGGAATTGTGATGATGGAAACCCTGTCACTCCATTGATTTCATGGCAGGACAATAGAGGTCTCTTAAGCTGCCAGGAATTACAATCAGAAAATTGGCTGATTAAACAACTAACAGGTTTACCGTTAACCGCTTATTATTTTGCCCCTAAAGTTAGAAGCCTATTCCAGAAACAACCAGAATTATTGCAAGGTCTGTTAAATAAAGACTTATTAATCGGCACTTTAGATAGTTTTTTAATTTGGCATTGGACTTCTGGCAGGCACTATGTCACTGATGCCTCAATGGCAGCAAGAACCTTGTTAATGGATATTCACAAGGGAGCCTGGTCGAGCTCATTAACTAAACTTTTTAATATTCCACAACAAGTTTTAGCCGAAATTCATGCCTCAAATGGGTTAAATCTGAGATTAAATAACGGTGCTGTATTAACCGCCAGTGTGGCGGATCAATCAGCGGCATTACTAGCAAGTATCAGCCAAAATGATTCAGCGGTTTTGGTTAATTTAGGTACCGGCGGTTTTGTTATTCGTTATCAACCTGAGCAACCAAAAAAAGAATTGAGTCATTATCTTAAATCGGTAGTTTATCTGGATAGTCGAAAAGGAAAATTTTTAGCTATAGAAGGCACACTAAATTCCATATCAGCGGCACTCAAACCTTATCCTTTTAAAGAGTGTAAAATTGAAGACTTGGCAGAATTAGATGATTTATATTGTCTTGCAGAACCTAGCGGTCTAGGCGCTCCTTTTTTTCGCGTCGATATTGGTCTGGAATTTTCTAAAGCGACTGATGATTTAACCCAACAGCAGATTGCTTGTTTATTATTAGAAGGCATTATTTTTCGGGTCGCACTAATTTTAGAAGACTTTAATCAACAAGCGGAAATTCACAGCGTTTATTTATCCGGTGGATTATCTGCCTTATCTTGTTTACAGCAGGGAATAGCTTTGTGCAGTGTTGCACCGGTACGGAAAATAGTCCAAGAGCATTCGAGTTTGCTGGGCATCGCTTTATTGACCAACAATCAACAAGCTTCTATGAGTAGCCAATCCGAGCTCATTTTGCCTGTTAACAAACAACATGATTTGATTAAAAAATATCAGCGTTGGAAGGTTTGGTTAGACCGACTTGTTAAGCAATGATTTTTAGTCTTTCTCAAATACAACGTACCATTTTGTAGCCTTGATGGAACAGAGTGGAATCAAGGTTTATAACAAAAATTCATCTGGCGCAATACTATAGAATTTTTGAGTAAACTCCAGTTAAGTGATTTCCAATAATAAATATGCCAGAATTGCGTAGGATTTT
>CAYNRB010000174.1:0-6877 GCA_964399475.1 uncultured Methylomarinum sp. | reverse complement strand
TTATTTTTAGCAATTAATTGAATTTGGACTTGCGTTTTAAGAGAGTATCTACCATCTCTATAGTTTACCCTGTTCTCTCTTGATTCCGCTCCGCTTCATCAAGGCTACAATGTATTTAATGCCTCATTAACTATCCGTAGCCTTGATGTAACGAAGTGGAATCAAGGTTTTATGCATAAGCTATTTGTTACAGAGTGAAGTCGATAGAATTACTGTAGGGAGACCATTCTTTTTTACCCTCCCTACCATCTCTATAGTTTACCCTGTTCTCCCTTGATTCCGCTCCGCTTCATCAAGGCTACAATGTATTTAATGCCTCATTAACTATTCGTAGCCTTGATGTAACGAAGTGGAATCAAGGTTTTTATCTAAATTATTCTTTAGAAAATATTTATACTCATTTAAATTGGTAAGGAGAATTTATTATGGATCGTAGTTTATATATTGCCATGAGTGGAGCCAAACAAACTCTGTTGGCTCAAACTGCAAACGCAAATAATCTGGCTAATTCTCAAACCACTGGCTTTAAGTCAGATTTTGAACAATTTCGTTCTATGCCTGTATTTGGGCCCGGATTTCCTACTCGTGTTTATGCCATGTCAGAAAGACCGGGTTCTGATTTTACTAACGGCCCCATTATAACCACAGGCAATGATCTGGATGTCGCTATCAGAGGTGATGGCTGGTTCGCTATTGAGGGAAAAGAGGGCAGAGAAGCCTATACCCGATCAGGCGATTTAAGAATCACTCCCGAAGGCATCTTAGAAACCAGTAGAGGTTTGACTTTAATAGGTAATCAAGGCCCGATAACCATTCCGCCTGCTGAAAAAATAGACATTGGAAAAGATGGAACCATCAGTATTATTCCTTTAGGCGGAAACGAAACCAATCTGGCAATTATTGACCGAATAAAAATGGTACAGCCAGAATCCGCTAACCTGGAAAAATTAAACGACGGCTTGATATATACCAAAGATCAGAGTGATCTTGATGCAAATGCCAATATCAGCTTAATTCAAGGTGCACTGGAAGGCAGTAATGTCAACGCTATATCCGCAATGGTAGAAATGATAGAACTTGCCAGAAATTTTGAATTACAAACCAAAGTCATGAAAAATGCGGATGACAATTCAAGCGTCAGTGCCAAATTGATGCAAATGGCATAAGAAGTGCTTATCTTTTAAGTAAGACAAAAAATTGTCATCAGGAGTTAGATATGACAGAAAGAGCATTATGGGTCGCCAAATCTGGTTTAGATGCCCAACAAACAAAAATGGCTGTTATTGCCAATAACCTGGCCAACGTCAACACCATCGGCTATAAAAAATCCAGAGCAATTTTTGAAGATTTAGTCTATCAAAATATTAGGCAAGTTGGATCACAATCTACTCAAGATACCGAATTACCCACAGGACTACAACTAGGGACAGGAGTCAGAACCGTTGCCACTGAAAAATTGCATACCCAAGGCAATATGTTACAAACAGAAAATTCATTAGATGTGGCAATCAACGGACGCGGTTTTTTTCAAATCTTGATGACAAATGGTGATATTAACTACAGCAGAGACGGATCTTTCAAACTAGACTCCACTGGCCAAATGGTTACATCAGGCGGCATGACGCTTGAACCAGCAATCACTATTCCACCTGATGCATTAAGTATTACTGTAGGTCGTGATGGTACAGTTTCTGTTGTCCAGCCAGGAAGCGGAGATTCTGTACAAGTAGGACAAATTCAATTGGCTGATTTTATTAACCCTGCTGGGTTAAATCCAGTCGGCGAGAACCTATATGTTGAGTCTGTTGCCAGTGGCGCACCTGTTATTGGAACGCCTTCAGAAGATGAATTTGGTGCGCTGTTTCAAGGCGCACTAGAAACCTCTAATGTCAACGTCGTCGAAGAACTAGTCAGCATGATTGAAACTCAAAGAGCTTATGAAATGAATTCAAAAGCCATTGAAACTACCGATGAAATGCTGTCTTTTGTTACCCAGCAACTATAAACGGGGAGAAGTTATGAACTTGCAAAAGATACTGGTATTCGGTTTGGCTATTGGCTTTTTAGTTGGCTGTGAAAGCTTACCAAAAAGAGACCCTGTATTCGCCCCCACCCAGGCTGTAGATTTACGTCCTCCCCAGATCACAAATGGTGCAATCTATCAGGCTGGCTATGATATGCGCTTATTTGAGGATCACTCTGCCAAACGGATAGGTGATATCTTAATGGTCATTCTGGATGAAAACACTAAAGCCAAGAAAAAAGCCGATCTTGATACAGAAAAAGATAATTCTATTTCAGTTACCGCACCCAATATTATGGGAATAGATCCGTCCTTGCTATTCGGCTCAGATATCAGTTCTACATTAGCATCCAAACACGAATTTGCAGGCGAAGGTGAAGCTAATCAAAGTAATAGCTTAACAGGCAGCATTAGCGTAACAGTCGTGGATGTCTTGCCTAATGGAATTCTTAGAATTCGCGGTGAAAAACGAGTTACCCTGAATGATGGCAATGAATACATCCGCCTTTCAGGACTGGTCAGACCCATTGATATTGATGCCTCCAATACTATTTCTTCAAGTAAAGTTGCCGATGCAACAATTATGTATACAGGCGATGGTGTGGTTGCAGATGCTAGCAAAATGGGCTGGTTTTCCAAGTTCTTTTTAAGCCCTACCTTCCCTTTTTAAAGGAGTTCATAATGAAAAAAACAATTATAACCACTCTTTTAGTCCTTTCTTTCAGCCAATCTGTCTTGGCTGAACGCATAAAAGATCTAGCTTCCATAGCGGGTGTTCGAAGCAACCAATTAGTCGGTTACGGTCTGGTTGTAGGCTTAGACAAATCAGGTGATAAAACAAAATTCACCGGACAAAGTTTACGTAGTATGTTGGCAAGATTTGGCCTGACATTACCACCCGGCGTTGACCCAAAATCAAAAAATGTTGCTGCAGTAACAATTCATGCAGATTTACCGGCATTTGCCAAACCGGGACAAAAAATTGACATCACGGTTTCTTCAATTGGAGATGCTAAAAGTTTACGCGGCGGTTCTTTATTAATGAGTCCTTTAAAAGGAGCCGATGGAAACATCTATGCAATGGCTCAGGGGAATTTAGTAGTAGGTGGCTTAAGTGCTTCGGGTCTGGATGGCTCAAAAATTACGGTCAACAACCCATCAGTCGGTCGAATTCCCAATGGTGCAACGGTAGAACGGTCGGTGAAAACAGCATTTAACAAAGGTAATTCTCTGGTATTTAATCTACACAGCGCGGACTTTACTACTGCGAATCGAGTCTCTGAAGCAATTAACAGGATATTAGGCCCTAATACTGCACATGCCTTAGATGGAACATCAATAAAAGTCAGTGCGCCTCTGGATCCCTCCCAACGTGTTACTTTTGCATCCTTGATCGAAAATATGGAAGTAATGCCTGACGATGCACCAGCTCGTATCATAGTCAACTCCCGATCCGGTACAGTGGTTATCAATGGCAAAGTACGAGTTCAACCTGCTGCGGTATCTCATGGCAGTTTAACGGTAACCATTTCTGAAAATACTCAGGTCAGTCAGCCAAATCCCTTTTCTAACGGTGAAACAGTAGTGGTCCCTCAATCTGAAGTTGCCATTGAAGAAGGCGGCTTAGGCAAAGAGGGTAATCATATGTTTTTGTTTAATCCCGGTGTAACGCTCAACGAAATTGTTGAAGCTGTAAATAGAGTCGGTGCAGGCCCGAGTGACTTGGTTGCCATATTGGAAGCATTAAAGTCAGCCGGTGCTTTACGCGCTGAATTGATTATTATTTAAAAGAGCCGAGTCATGCTAAGCACACAATATGCCGATGTATACACTGACCTTGCTGGGTTAAAACAATTAAAAACTGAGGCGAAATCCAAAACACCCGAAGCAATTAAAGAAGTCGCTAAACAATTTGAATCCGTGTTTATTAGCATGGTGTTAAAAAGTATGCGTAATGTTAAATTGGCTGATGGCATTCTGGATAACAAGCAAAGTGATTTCTACCGAGATATGTATGACCAGCAACTTTCAGTGCATTTATCCGGTGAGGGTGGGCTCGGTTTAGCAGATATTATTGAAAAACAATTAAATCCAGATCAATCAACTGGCATTGTAAGCGGACAAAAAATAGGTGACTATTCAAGACAGGTATTAATCAGAAACATAACAAACAAGCTTGAAGAAGTAACAAATAAACCCAAGCTTATTACTGAAAAACCCATTGAATCTGTACCGATACAAGCTAAACACGAACAAATCCAGTCAGCAGATGATTTTGTCAATCAATTACAAACTTATGCCGAACAAGCCGCACATCAACTGGGGTTAGATCCCCATGTATTATTAGCTCAATCCGCTTTAGAGACGGGATGGGGTCAATCAGTAATTAAAACTAAGGATGGAATAAGCAGCCATAATTTATTTAACATTAAAGCTGATAAATCATGGCAAGGAAAACAAACCAAAATAAATACGCTGGAGTTTAAAGATGGAATCGCCAAAAAAGAAGTGGCGGGCTTTAGGGCTTATTCATCTTTTAAGGAAAGTTTTGAGGATTATGTGCAATTTATAAAAACCAACCCTCGATATGCTACTGCGCTCAAAATGACGGACAACCCTGAACGCTATCTACAGGAATTACAGCAGGCAGGTTACGCAACTGATCCGAATTATGCGCAAAAGGTTATCAAGATTTATCACAGCAATCAAATTCAGAATCAACAAACAAAACTGCTTGCTCAGGCTCCCATCAATTCTCAACCCACGTTACACAAATAGGGGATTAACATGGCTAGTGGACTTTTAGGAACAGCAGTATCTGGACTGAGAGCTTTTCAGCGTTCGCTGGAAACAACCAGTCATAATATAGCCAATGTTAATACCGAAGGCTATAGTCGCCAACGGGTAGACCTTGCTACTCAACAAGCAAAACCTGAAGGTAGAGGCTTTCTAGGACAAGGGGTTTTAATTAGCAATATAACCCGTAGTTATGATCAATTTGTGGTCAACCAATTGCGTTCCAGTTCTGCAGCTTTTGGCAGTGTGGATAAATATAATCAATTAGCAGTACAAGTAGAAAATGTCATTGCCGATCCTACCATAGGTATTGGCACAGCAATCACAGACTTTTTTAAGGCAGTCAATGATGCGACAGATGATCCTACATCAATACCTGCCAGACAAGTCCTATTGTCTGAAGCAGAAATATTAAGCCACGGTTTTTTAAGTATTAATGATCGTTTTGAACAAATTCGCAATCAAACTAATAATGAAATAGTTGCAGTTGCAGATCAAATTAGTGGTTTAACCACTGCTATAGCTGATTTGAACGTAAGAATCACTAGTCTTGAAAATGCATTGTCGAATAGTCAGTTACCTAATGACCTATTAGATGAACGTGATAATTTACTAAATAAATTATCGAAGCTAGTTGAAATCTCGGTTGTCCCTAGCAAGAGCAATATGGTCAATGTGTTTATGGGCAAGGGTCAGGCGCTGGTTCTTGATGCGATTGCCAATGAAATTGTCACACAAGCCTCTGCATTAGATGCCTCAAAACTGGAATTAGGCATCAAGTTTCCTACTGGCAACATTTCACTAGTGACTAGTCAAATAACAGGCGGTGAATTATCGGGGTTGCTTTCATTTCGAGATGAAGTCTTAGACCCTGCACAACAAAGACTAGGCAGTATCGCAGCCAGCATTGCCCTAGATTTTAATAAAATTCATGTTGCCGGTTTTGATCTGGATGGAAATGGAAATGGTGTTAGTGGCTCTGCTTTTTTTAATGGCATTGGTTCTGTACCCATATTGGCAAGTACTTCAAATTCTGGCGGCTCTTCTCTTACCGTTAATTTTGATGTCAACAATATCAGTAATATTGATCATAGTGACTATCAATTAGATGTAACTGCTGGCCCAATTTATACTTTAACTCGCGTACAAGATAATACCAGCATCAACTTAACTGATGCAGGTGGGGGCGTATTAGTTGCTGCATTACCCGATACACTACCCGGTATCAGCATTTCATCAGCTGGATTAACCGCTGGGGATAGATTTCTAATTAAACCCACTTTTTTCGCTGCCAGTTCTATTAGTGTCAATCTGACCGATCCAAGAGATATTGCTTTAGCGACTAATGTTGCGATTGATACGGCGGGTAATCCTTATTTTCTAAACGGCGCTAACCCTGGAGATAATAGAAATGGGTTGGCTTTAGCCGCATTAACCAATAATCTGGGAATGATGGGTGGAACAGTGACCTTTCAAGATTCATATGCACAACTGGTATCAAAAATTGGTGGCTTAACCAGAGCCTCACAAGTTGCCTCGTTTGCCCAAGAAACCTTGTTAAATAATACCTTAGAAACCGCAAGTAACATCTCTGGAGTCAATCTAGATGAGGAAGCAGCCAATTTAATCAAATTTCAGCAAGCTTATCAGGCAGCTGCACAAATGATTTCTGCCAGTAATACGATTTTTGATTCATTATTGGGTGCTATACGATAAATATATCTTTTTTTGTATCCGCTATAAATTCCAGGGGGAAATAGAGATCTACAGCCACTCAGACATGCCGCCAATGTAGCCTGGATGGAGCGTAGCGGAATCCAGGGTAGTCGCATCATTCCTTCCCGGATTTCGCTATGCAACATCCAGGCTACCCGTTAATTCATTATCAGTGACGGTTGCCCTGGGTTTTATAGTAGATACTTTTATTTTGCAAACTTGATTATAAGTTGTTATAGCTCCACTCGCTACATCACGAAGATTAACTACCTCGTCATTTCTGCATACTCTTGGCAGGAATCCATGCATTCTGAGAGCTGGATTCCCGATAAGAGCATTACA
>CAYNRB010000173.1:0-6899 GCA_964399475.1 uncultured Methylomarinum sp. | reverse complement strand
TGCTTGCAGGATTTAGGTAATATATAAAAATATGCACTTAGCCTAGCCAGTGTACATTATATTATTTTGTAGCGGACTACTTACTCTTTTTGTAATTTTTTACTTACATTTTTGTTCCCTTATGAATTATTGAATAGCTTTGCAACGCTTTGATTTATCAATACTGAGGTATCAAATCAGGAATGAGAGCATTCCTCTCCAATAAGTTTTAATTTTTTCAAGACAATTGATGACTTATAAGGGAAAATAGCCTCATTTGAAATAATCTTAGACTATATGTATAAATATGAAGGTTTGCTAGTCCATCAAAGTCAGGATCAAGAAGGTATTATAGAAATTATTGAAACTAAAGGAGTTCGATCTTTGCATTTTGGTACGCATTCCAGACAAAGTTCCATGCTAATAAAAGATCCAAATGAACTGCATTCCCTCTATGCGCGGGCAATGATGGGATTATTGCTTTTTAATGATTCACCAGAAGACATTTTAATGATAGGCTTGGGGGGCGGAACCATCACCAAATATTTACTGCATACCTTTGCTGAGTGTCGAATCAAAGTAATTGAATATCGCAGCAGTGTTTTAAAAGTGGCGCGTAGCCATTTTGGATTACCCTTAGATCCTCGTTTAAAAGTAAAAATTGGTTGTGGTGGGGACTATATTAGCCAACAAAGCAAACAGGTCGAAGAAAAACATGACCTGATTGTGATAGATGCTTTTGATGATTCAGGTATGGCGCTTGAAGTCAGTAGTGAAAGTTTTTTTGATGGCTGTAGAACCCTTTTAAAAGATGATGGTTTATTGGCGATTAATTTATGGGGTACTAATAAAGAGCTGTTTAAACAGGTGACCTGGAATATGGGACAAGTTTTTGAATGGAAAATCCTGTTTTTACCGGTTCGAAAACGGGGAAATATTATAGGTTTTGCATTTAGAGAAAATGCAAAAAAATATACCTTGAAACAACTGCGAGAAAAAGCCAAACAATTAGAGAATCAATATCATATTGAATTTCCTAATTTTGTTAAAGATTTTAAACGCAATAATACGACAGTTTTAGATAGAGTTTTAAAAAAATGATACAAACAGCTCCACAACTATTCAACTATAAAAAACATTGGGCACATCGCTTTGGCAATGCCTACGAGTTACCCATGAGCTTGGCTGAAATGGATCAGCTTAACTGGGATTCCTGCGATATTATTTTGGTAACAGGTGATGCTTATGTCGATCATCCCAGTTTTGGTATGGCGGTTATAGGTCGGGTTCTGGAAGCACAAGGTTTCAGAGTTGGTATCATTTCGCAACCTGATTGGCAAAGTGCCGAAGATTTTAAAAAACTGGGACGACCCAATTTGTTTTTTGGTGTCACGGGCGGCAATATGGATTCTATGGTCAATCGTTATACCTCTGACCGGAAAATTCGTTCCAATGATGCTTATACAGCTGATGGTGCCGGAGGTAAACGACCTGATCGGGCAGTTAATGTCTATTCACATCGTTGCCGGGAAGCCTTTAAGAATGTGCCGATTATTATTGGTGGAATAGAAGCCAGTCTCAGACGTATGGCGCATTACGATTATTGGTCTGATAAAGTCAGAAAATCCATTCTGATGGATTCAAAAGCCGATTTACTATTATATGGTAATGCTGAAAGACAAATTGTAGAAGTGGCGCATCGTTTAGCCAAAGGTGAAGCTGTTTCCGATCTCAAGGGTATTCGAGGCACCGTACATTTTGTTAAGCAAGTTCCATCAGGCTGGACAGAAAAAGTCTCTACCGAAGTGGATAAACCGGGGGTGGTTATTCCGCCACAAAATCCGTATCAAGAACAGCCTGCTTGCGAAGATAAACCCGCCAAGGTTTCAAGTGAAGAAAAGGTAGTTCAGTTTCATCGAAAAATTCCTAATCAACAACGCTCGCAAACGGTTATTCGCATTCCTGATTATGAAGCTGTAAAAGACGATCCTATATTGTATGCACATGCTTCTCGGGTTATGCATGGCGAAACTAATCCTGGCAATGCTCGCCCATTAATTCAAAAACATGGGTCAAGACAAATATGGATTAATCCTCCTGCCATTCCTTTGGATACTAAAGAAATGGACGGTATTTTTGATTTGTCTTATTCGCGGCTTCCTCACACCGAATATGGTAAAGCCAATATTCCAGCTTTTGAAATGATTCAGCATTCTGTAAATATAATGAGAGGCTGTTTTGGAGGCTGTACATTTTGTTCGATTACCGAACATGAAGGCCGCATTATTCAAAGTCGCTCGGAAGATTCCATTATCCGGGAAATTGAAGCGATCAGGGACACTTCACCCAGTTTTACTGGTCATATTTCTGATTTAGGCGGCCCGACGGCTAATATGTACCGACTGGCCTGTAAAGATCCTGAAATTGAAGCATCTTGTCGACGACCTTCCTGTGTCTACCCTGGAATTTGTCCTAATCTGAACACCGATCATGCACCGTTAATAAAACTTTATCGACGTGCCAGAAAAGTACCTGGCATTAAAAAAATATTTATTGCATCCGGTTTACGTTATGACTTGGCAGTGGAATCACCCGAATATGTAAAAGAATTGGTCACCCATCATGTCGGTGGTTATCTTAAAATAGCACCGGAACATACAGAAGAAGGGCCTTTATCTAAAATGATGAAGCCCGGCATGGGAACTTATGATCGCTTCAAACAAATGTTCGATAAGTATTCCAAGCAGGCAGGTAAAGAACAGTATTTAATCCCTTATTTTATTGCTGCTCATCCCGGTACTAACAATCAAGACATGCTCAACTTGGCCTTATGGTTAAAAGGTAATGGATTTAGAGCCGATCAAGTTCAGGCTTTTTTGCCTTCACCTATGTCTGTAGCCACTGCCATGTATCATTCTGGCAAAGATACTTTACGTAAAGTCAGTCGCAGTGCTGCCGATATATCAATTCCGAAAGGCATAAAACAGCGGCGTTTGCACAAGGCTTTTTTACGTTATCACGATCCTAAAAACTGGCCATTACTCCGTGAAGAGCTAAAAAAGATGGGACGTGCGGATTTAATAGGGAATGGTAAAAAACATTTAATTCCTTCTTATCAGCCTAATACTTTATCTGACAAAAAACCGTTTAAGGGACAGAAATTTAAAACTCAACAGACTGTTTTTAATAACCTTAAAAAACGGACGATTAAAAAGAAAACGCATAAAAATTAGTATTTAAAGCACTGGTGGCTCACGACAAATACAAAAACTAAAACTAAAATGAATAGGCTATAGGAAAGGTTTTTCTATACCTGAGCCTTTCCTCTTTCTATGCGAAAAAAATTTGCGTACAAATATAAGTACAAATAAAATAGCCTCTTTGAAATATACTTCGCGCGGTCACGGTTGCGGAATTGTTAGCGAGTTGGTTTTTGTCGATAGCAAGGCGCTGAAACGGGCGCATAGCAAGCTACGCAACTGTTTCAGCAACGCAATCTAGCGGCAAAAACCGACCGCTAGAAATCCGCAACCGTGACCGAGCGAAGTATAATCTAATTTAAGGCACTCTTATGCACACAATAAGCTATTCAGCATTCCGAAGTCATTTAGCTAGCACCTTAGATAGAGTAAATGATGATCACCATCCTCTCTTAATTACCCACCAAACCAAATTACCTGCCGTGCTTATTAGCTTAGAATATTTTCAGGGCTATGAAGAAACTGCTTATTTAATGGCAAGCCCTAAAAATGCAGAACGACTTAATCAAGCCAATGCTCAAATAGAAACAGGAACAACCACTGAGCATGCTCTATTGGACGAATGAATTTATTGTGGACAGACCATGCATAGGATGATTATTCATTTTGGCAAAAAACTGACAGAAAAATTCTTAATCGTATTAATCGTTTAATTAAAGAGATGCAACGTACGCCTTTTGAGGGCATGGGTGCTCCTGAACCTCTTAAATATAATTGGTCAGGCTATTGGTCTCGACGAATAAACCGCGAACATCGTATTATCTATAAAATAACTGATGAAGCACTTATCATTGCTCAATGTCGATATCACTATTAATAAATAGCGATTATCCTAGAAAAATCAGTTGGGCGCAGATTTATAGTGCAAGCTATTGGTTTCATAGTGCTTTGGTAGATTGTTGCTCCTCCTGCATAATCGACATTCACACCATCCATGTAGCTCACATTTATTTTTACCACACGGATGTGGTGACTGCAGATTATACAGCAGCAATAATCTGTGAAGTGCTGTGGAGTCAATAGTTTGTGCTAGAAACCGTGATCCAACTGACTTATCTGGGATTATTTCCGAGAGGTTGTTATCTCCTACCAAACCTTTAAAGTTTGGTAACAATATGGGAATTATTTCAAATTAAACAGTTCTAATTCTAGCTGTCACTTTTTTTGAGAGGTCGTGATGAAAATTGCAATTGTCGGAATAGGTCGCGTAGGTGCAACGTTAGCTTTCAATGTCGTCTTGAAAGGCTTATGTGATCATCTGATTCTAAGCAGTCGTACGGTTTCAAAATTAACTGGGGAGGCTCTGGATTTACAGCATAGCCTGGCTTTTTGCCAGCATGCTATGCAGATTTCTACTGCTTCAGTGGATGAAGTTAAAGATGTTGATATGGTTGTAATTAGCGCTTCTGTATCATTCTCAAAAATAATGACCTCACGAATGGAATTAGGGGTTAAAAATGTTACTTTATTCAAACAGCTGATTCCAGTCATAGCCGCTAACAATCCCAATGCAATTTTGTTAATCGTCTCTAATCCGGTTGATATATTAACTTACTTGTCTACTGAATTATCTGGTTTTCCTTCTTCTCGGGTAATGGGAATAGGTACATTAATCGACTCCGCTCGATTTAGGGTCATGCTCTCTAAACTAGAACAAATCCATCCCGATGATCTACGTGCTTATATAGTGGGTGAACATGGCCCTAATCAATTTCCGGTTTTTAGTCAAGCGGTGGTTGGCAGCGAAAAAATAAATGATAATCCTGCACATCGGCAAATATTTAATCAGGTCATTGATGCGGGGTTTAAGGTTTATAATTCTAAAGGTTACACTAATTTCGCCATTTCTAACGCAACTTGCGAAGTAATCAGAACGATTGTTTATGATGAACATCGGACTATGCCTGTTTGTACTCATTTTGATGAATGGTCAGGAATTACCGATAATTGTTTTAGTATCCCAGTAGTTCTGGGGCGTAAGGGAATTTTAAGATATTTGCACCCAACTTTAAATAAGTATGAACAGCAGGATTTATTCTCAAATGCAGATAAAATCAAAGATAATATGAAACAACTTTTAAATTAATCCTCACGTGCTGACGTATGTCCTGTTTTAAATCTCTAGCCAGAAAATGAATAGAGGAACAGAAATGAAACGCGGATTCATAAAATGATTATTTATTTCCCCAGTTTTTTGTGACACCAGGAGGCTAACACATCAACCCACATGGGATGATGATTCAAACAAGGAATAAGAGTTAGGGACTCGCCACCGGCTTGTTTAAAGACTTCCTCGCCTCTGATTGCAATTTCTTCTAATGTTTCTAGACAATCGGTAACAAATGCCGGACAAATCACTAACACCTTCTTATTACCACTTGCTGCAAGTTTTCGTAAACAATCTTCAGTATTGGGCTCTAACCATTTGGCTCTACCCAGACGTGATTGAAAGGCAACTGAATATTGTGAAGGAGATAATGCTGCTTTTTTCACAAAACACTCGGTAGTACGCATAACATGGTGACGGTAACAGGTTTTATGTACCTTATTAGCTTGCTGACAACAGTCAGCCTGTTTTAAGCAATGATTACCCGTCTCATCCAGTTTGGTGATATGAAACTCTGGAAGACCATGATAACTAAATATAATATGATCAAATGGCTGATCTAGATAAGGTTTGGCGCTATCAACCAGCGCTGCAATATATCGGGTTTTTTGATAAAAAGGCGGAACAATTATTAGTTTAAAGGGCAGTTTATGTTTTTTAATGACTCGTTTGGTTTCTTCTATCGATGTGGTGACCGTGCTTTCCGCATAATGAGGATAAAGAGGTAAAAACAATATTTCCTTAATCTTTCTGTTTTTTGCCAGTTTAATTAGTTCACTCTCAATACTAGGGGTGCCATATCGCATAGACATGGCTACCGGCATATTTATTTTTGCTTGCAAGGCAGACTTTAACTGTTCAGATAATATAAGTAATGGCGAACCTTCTGATGACCAGACGCTTTGATAGGCTTTGGTTGAAGCTTTAGGACGGGTTGGCAAAACAAAAACACTGACAATTATTTTTCTTAAAAGCCAGGGCAGCTGAATCACAAAAGGATCCATTAAAAATTGTTTCAGATAGCGTCGGACTGCTTTAAGTTCTGGTTTATCGGGCGAGCCTAAATTGGCTAATAATACTGCTCTATTTTTCATTCGGAAAATTCATTGTTTTTGAGTTATCTATTATCCTATAAAAATTAGCCTAATTCGAAACTTCATTTTTAGCTAAAGTTTGGTGAAAATTTAAAAACTTGTAAATTAATGAAAATAAACACTTGAGAGCACAATTTATAGGCTAGGTTGTTGAGCATAGGAAGCTATCATAATTCAAAGTTCTTAGCATAATCCTAGATAAATCAGTTGGATCACGGTTTTCAGCACAAACTATTGATTTCACAGCACTTCACAGATTATTGCTCCTGTATAATCTACCAAAGCACTGTGAAACCAATAGCTTGCACTATAAATCCCAGGGCTGATTTGTTCTACCCATACAAGCCATATCTAACAGTAATATAGCTATTACATTGGACAAAACCCTTATAACCCCGTATAGATTTAATCAGTTTATTGAGATAAAAACTATGCAGTTATCACCGATATCCGTCAGAT
>CAYNRB010000172.1:0-6960 GCA_964399475.1 uncultured Methylomarinum sp. | reverse complement strand
AAATTCAAGTTATTGATTTACAGGAAATGTGTCAAAAATAGTCACGAAGATGGGATAAGTTAGTAACAGAAGTCCTGCAAGCAGAGCACGTATACGTTCTCCTTTTCTTACATTTAAATCATTGGTGAGATTGTTTTGTTTTATCATCAATCAAGACTAAGGTAGAGCTCGACGAAAAATTTCAGTATGGATCAAGTTTACAAATTTCCATACTTTCAGCTGTGTGCTTTGCAGATTGGTTAATAAATGGATGCGGCCTCCTGCGGCCAGTAATCTATAACCTAATTTTTCATAGACCCCTAAGATACCTTGAAAAAACTATTCATCTGGCTAAAGTTCATGTTTCAAGAGAACAAAGTTTTTGAAGAAATTCATCAATTATCAATTATTTGTCCGCAAGATGTCATCATTAAAGGATGACATATCAAGCTGTTTTTATTCTAAAGAAGTAATATGAAGTCAAATAACTGAGAGTATTGTCGGTTGCGAAGGACGTATGTTCCAGAAATTGCAACCCTCGTTTTTGGAGTGCTAAAACATGATTTAGCACTCCAAAGGTTAACTATTTATTTTTAGATGTTTCTTTTGCTGGGTTGTGAATGATGTAGTTAGAGCTATGAATATGGACATGATTAAATGTTTCAGGAAATCATAGTTTGACAATACTACTTTAGAAAAGGGCGTAAAATAACTTGAGCAACTGGTTAGGGGTTTTTTTCGTCTTCAGTGTTGCAGCTCATCTGTTTCAGTAATTGCCATGCATTACATACGCTCATCTATTTGTTTATTGAAGACGAACAGAAATTATGCATTAAAATTTGGATAATATATTACCCTTTGTCCTAATTGGTTTTATCAGATAGAAGCTTCCTTTCATTCTCAGCTACTTCGAGTGTTTTTGCTTCATCAGGAAGTTTAACATCCAAGTGTTTGTTTAGTTTTCCTTTGCTAGCGAGAATGCGAAATTGTGAAAATAATTTACTGTATTTTGCCTCAGTATAAGCGCTTTTTGCAGTAAACATTTCATTGGCTGAATCTAATAGATCTATCAGCGAGCGTCGGCCAAAATTAAATTGTTGAATATATGCCGCATTACTTTTGATGCTAGCATCCATATGAGCTTTAAAAAATATCATCTGGCTGTTAATAGTCTGGTATGCTACCCAAGACAAACGCATACTTTCAATTACTTGTCTGTATGTGTTGTCTCTAATATCTTTTGCTTGGTTGATCCTTTCTGCGGTTTCTCTGCGTCTGGCTAAATCCCTACCACCGTTAAAAAGATTATAATTGAAGCGTAATATGACTGAAACATCCTCGTTTTTACCATTAGTTCCAGCAATATCAACGTTATATGAGGCACCTGCTTCAATATCTAATCGTGGCATGTAGGCGGCTTTTGCCGTGTCGTGCTGAGCAAATGCTGAATCAACATCTGCTGTGGCCGATTTTAATGTAGGGTGATGTGATAGAGCCTGTTCAATTGCTGTTTCTAAGGTTTTTGGGAGGTTCTTGTCTAAACTAAGTACGGGTTCCAGTTCATTAGGTAAGATGCCTACAAGTCGCAAAAAGGCTGTTTCAGCATCTTTTAAATTACCAATTTCAGACAAGGTATTTCTTTCAGCAAGTGCCAATCGACCTCTTGATTGGTCAGTATCTGATTGTCTTCCTACCCCTCTTTCACTGCGTAAATTGATTTGATCATAAGTTTTTTGATGAACCAACAAATTTTCTTTCGCTAGTTTCAATAACTCTTGGCGGCGTAAGACATTGATATAGGTTTCAACAGCACTTAATCCGGTAATCTCTGATTGTCCAAACACGGTATATGCTCTGGCGTTTGTACGTGCTTCATGTCGTTTTACTTCGTTGGATGTTGCAAACCCATCAAATATCATTTGCCTTAGCTGGATGGAGCTTTCTTCTCGTCCTAAAGATACAGTGCCGTCACCTCTGGCTCTTGTGGCAACATTGGATGACTGTTCCCAACCGATACCCGCAGAGATATCAATAGTAGGTAGATAACCCGCTTTGGCTTGGTGGATTTCCTGCTCAACAGCTGAACGATCAGCTTTTACAGATTGAATTTCAGGGTTTTTATCTATAGTGAGCTGTATAATTTCTTGTAAAGTCTGTGCTCCAGCTTGAGATGGAAATAAGCTCACAATAAAAAAATAACTAAAACAAATTGTTAGAAAGTATTTCATATAATGTAGATTAACATAAAAACATATAAATTTGTTAATATTCCTTAACTAAATTGCCATTCGCAATCATCTTCCCAAGGTCATGTGAGGCTTTTTGTTAATAATTTATTTCTTGAATAAATAAAGCTAAATGCAAGCGATCAGAAATATTTAATTTTTTAAAAATTGAAGTAAGATGAGCCTTAACTGTTCTTTCGGAAATATGCAATTTTGAGGCTATTTTTTTATTGCTTTCTCCGGTACGTATCATTTTTGCAACATCTAATTCTCGATTGGTTAAAGTTTTTATTAATTTTGCAGATTCATCTGAATTAGTTGTGTTGATTTCTTCAACTGGGACAGACTTTACTTGTATCAGGGTTCCAATGATTTTAGGAACCAAATGGCGTTTAATCCAGATGTCGCCATTTAAAATACTTTCCATGGCTTGAAGTAATAGTTTTGGGGGTTCTGATAGGCTGCAATAACCAGCAGCACCATTGACTAACGCCCTGATTTGTTTGTCTTCTGACCAGTTTTTACCCATGATTAGAACGCGAGGTTTTTTGTTATTAAAAATTGAAAACAAATTGTGGTTCTGTTCTATCTTGATTGAATCTATTATTAAAGCATCTGTATCGTCGGTAATTTCTTTTATATTATTTATAAAACCAACCTGATAATTCGCAGATAGCGCGGATGAACATAAATCAAAAAATGCATTACTATTCGAAAGAATTAAAATTTGGCTCAATTTACATCTCCATTTGCTGAAATTTCATCATTAATCACAAATTATTATATAGGAATGGAAAATAAATAACTGACACATTCTGGCTTGCCATGTGTTCGTCATAGTTTGTATAGCAATGCTTACGTAGCCTGTTATGCGTCCATTGCTATACAAACTACGACAAACAAACTACTACGCCATAATGTAGAATTTGTTTATTTTTCATTCCAAGCTAAAAAATAGCAGTAAGGGAATAAATTTATTTAGGAGACTAGCTTATTTAGCTTAACGTTCCCTTAATGCTCTTTCTTTAGCTTTGAAGATCGGTTTAAGAATATAGTCTAAAACTGTTTTTTTCCCTGTCAAAATGTCAACATCAGCAGTCATTCCGGCAATTATTCTGAGTTTTTCACCATTTTTTTCCAGATAATTTTTATCAGTTTTCAATCGAATCAAAAAATAACTTTTACCATCCTCTTCATTAATAATAGTATCTGCACTGATATGTTCAAGTTTTGCGTCTAATCCACCGTAAATTGAAAAATCATAGGCGGTTAATTTAATCAAGGCTTTTTGTTCAGGTCGTAAAAAAGCGATATCGGCAGGTCTGATTTGTGCTTCAATTAATAGCTTGTCTTCCAGAGGAACTATTTCTAGTAAATCCATGCCAGGTTGGATAACCCCTCCGATAGTATTGACTTTTAATTGTTTAATTGTGCCTCTGACAGGTGATACTATTCGGGTACGAGTCACTCTGTCTTCAAGTGCCAGAACAGATTCAGAGGTACTGTCTAGTTCTGCTTTAGCTTTACTCAGTTCTTCCAGGGTTTCTGTATGAAAACGAATTTCTAATTCTGATAACTTGTTTTTGGCTTCAGTAATAGTCGATTTTAAGCGTGGAATTGATAATCGTGCGGAGCTTAGTTCTCCTCTAATATCATTAGCGCTACGTTGCAAACGTAGGATTTCTACTTTTGAGAGAGCTCCTGCTGCAACTAGAGGTTTAGACATTTCCAATTCTTCTTTCAAGAGCTTATAGCTTTGTGAAATTTGATTAGCCTTGGATCTTATTTCAATAAGCTCTTGTTGTTTTTGGCGGATTTTTTCTTTTAGGATTTGTTTATTCGTGGTTAATTCATTTTTTCTGGATTGCAATAATTTTCTTGCATCTTCTGCGATATCAGGATGTTTTTCTAAAACTTCTTTAGGAAATACAACTTCCTGTTTATTGATTTCAGCTGTTAGTCGTGCAGTAGTCGCTAATAAACCATAATATTTAAGTTTGGTCTCGTTAAATGATGAGGAGAATCTGACAGCATCCAGTTGTAGTAAGGCTTGACCTTCGTTAACAATATCACCTTCTTTAATCATGATTTCAGCAAGAATTCCACCTTCCAGGTTTTGAATAACCTGAATATGTCCCGCTGGAATTGTTTTGCCCGAACCCCGAGTGACTTCATCCAGCGTGGCAAAATTTGCCCATATGATCGATGTTATAAAAAAACTAAAGGTAAGCCATAATATCAAATGATGCTGTACGGATGTACCATACAAATTGGCAGCATTGACATCAGACAAATAGCTTTGATCTTCTGCTTGATATTGTCGATTAGTTAATAATTCTGATATTTTATTTAGCATAGTGATTAACTCGAAACTTTAATATGACCTTGTTTTAATGCGGCTAGTACCTTCTCTTTTGGACCATCGGCTACTATTTTAGAGCCATCCATAACGATGAGCCTATCAACTAAAGCCAGCAAGGAGGATTTATGTGTGATCAGGATTACAGTCTGGGTGTTAAGCAGTTTAGAAAAATTTTGCTTAAACATTTCTTCAGTACTGTTATCCATAGAATTACTGGGCTCATCCAAAATAAAAATAGGCGGGGAGAGTAATAAAGCTCTAGCCACTGCAACACTTTGGCGCTGTCCTCCAGAAAGCGAGGCTCCACGCTCACCAACCTGTAAATCAAAACCGGCAGGATGTTTGTTTACAAAATCCGTGACTCCAGTTATTTCAGCGGCACGTAAAATAGTGGCATCATCTGCAAAACGAGAACCTAAAGTGATATTATCTTTAACACTGCCAAACATCAGGGAAATATCCTGGGGTACATAGCCTATCTGACGACGTAAGTCAGAAGGATCAATTTGTCTAAGGTCTGTTCCATCAAACAGGATAGAGCCTTGTTGTGCTTCGTATAACCCCATCATCAGTTTTTCTATAGTACTTTTACCCGAACCAATGCGACCAATAATTCCAACACGTTCTCCGGCTTGAATCTTGAAAGAAATATCATCTAGGGCTTTAATGGGCTGATTAGGATAACTGAAGGAAATGTTTTTAAACTCTATTGAACCTGTAAAAGAAGGACGGTCAAGATATTTTTTATCCTCTCCTCGTTCAACGGGTAAAGACATCATTTTATCCAAGGATTTTAATGAGGCTTTAGCTTGATGATATCGAGTTAAAAGGGATGATACCTGAGATACAGGTGCTAATGCGCGTCTAGTTAATAGTGTGCAGGCAATAAGACCACCTGAGGTTAAATCACCTTCTGCTATTTTATATACCGCAAAAACTATTACTCCAACCACGGCTATTTGTTGTAAAAAAGAAGTAAAGTTAACTGACAGAGATGAATAAAAACGGGACTTTAATCTAAGCTGGGCAATTTTACCGATGTTTTGTTCCCATTCCCGTTGCATTTGTCCTTCAGCTCCCGTGCACTTAATTGAATCTAGATTTGATAATGATTCAATCAAGATCGCATTTTTTTGTGCTGAAAATTTGAACAATTCATTAATGGTGTTTTTTAAGGGTATCTGAATAAGCAAACCCACTATTACAGAAATAGGTAAAACTAGTAACGGTATAAAAGCCAAATTACCGCCAATCATATATATAACAGCTAAAAAGATAAACAGAAAGGGTAGATCAATTATTGTAGCTAAGGTAGCGGAGGTTAAAAAATCTCTAAATGTTTCAAATTCCTGTAAGTTATTTGCAAAGGCTCCGACAGAAACGGGGCGTGACTCCATTTTAATACCAAGAACTTTTTCAAAAATGGTCGCCGATAAAATAACGTCAGCTCGTTTGCCTGCAGCATCTAGAAAATGGCTACGTAAAGATTTTAATATTAAATCAAAAATATAGACCAGACTAATCCCTATGGCTAGAACCCAGAGCGTTTCAATGGCATGATTCGGCACTACACGATCATACACATTCATAATAAATAAAGGGGAGGCCAAAGCAAAAACATTAATGAGAAAGGAAGCGATTAAAACTTCTACATATATAGGCCAAGATTTAATGATGACATCCCAAAACCAATGTTTTACCTTTGGTGTAGCAGAGGTATGAGTTCGATCATCAAATTTATGGTTAAGCTGAACAAAAAAAGAAAAACCGGTAAATTCTTTTTCTAACTCTTCATATTCAATGGTTTTTTCTCCACTATCAGCTTCCGGCAAAAGAATCCTGTATTTATTGTCATTTTTAGCAAGTAACACGCAGGTTTTATTCTCTTTTAACAGTAAAACAGCGGGTAAAACCAGGTTCGATATTTTGTCTAAAGGTCTATTTACCAAACCCGTTGACAAGCCTGCACGTTCTGCTGCCCTTATAAATAATTCAGGTGTTAGTTTGTTATCTACTAAGGGTAGCCCAGCTATAAGAGATTCAGCTGAATGAGAAGTGTGCATTATCTTGCAGATTGATAACAGAGCTAGTAACAAAGGGTCTTCTTGTTGAGTCATTGCTGATTAATTCGGATTAAGATGATTAGAAATTTGAGCCATTTTTATATTTTTCAATATTAATGTTTTCTTTTGTATTAGTTACTTTGATGCTAATAAATATCAAATATTTCATTATTCAGTTTGCGTATTTTATACGTATATTTTACAACTAAGGAGCGCACATGGAAAAAGTTAGTCAACTGGCAAAAGAAGCTACACAACAGTCGTTACAAGGTAATATGTACCCAAGCATAATTAATTTAACATTTTACTTGTCTTTTTTTCCATCTTCAGC
>CAYNRB010000171.1:0-6969 GCA_964399475.1 uncultured Methylomarinum sp. | reverse complement strand
CTGAGTTCGACTATTCTACTGGGTTTACTTTCTTTGTCAATTCTTTTTGCTTTTTATTTCGCCTTGCGTGGTCTTTCTTCACCTACATACTCTAGCCACCTTAAAGGTTTGTTTGAAATTACTATAATAGTTTATATTCAAAGCAACAAATTATTTTCCGTCTTTAGTTTTGGATTTATCACAAGTGTTCCTCCATTTAGGAGATGGAAAAAAATAATCATCCAATCTTGCTGATCTTTTTGTCCGCCTTCGATCATGCAGAAACAGTTACATAGCTTGCTATGCGCCTATTGCTGCACGACCAAAGACAAACAAAAATCGTATCCACTATAAAACCCAGGCAACTGTCACTGATATTGAATTAACGGGTAGCCTGGATGTGGCGCAACGAAATCCGAAAAGGAATGATACGACTGACCCCGGATTCCGCTACGCTCCATCCAGGTTACATTGATGACATGTCTGAGCGGCTGTCGGTCTTCCATGTTCTCCCTGGGATTTATAGCGGATACCAAAATCCCACTCAATAATGGATGATTATTTATTTCCAACTCCTTTATATATCTACTTTGTTTATCTAAGATATAACGACATTCACCATACCTCAATAAAATTTAGACACACGAACAAATGGATTTTTCTACAAAGCTTATTTTTTGACCTACATCGAATAAGATATATATTATATTCATTCAAAATTCGGGGATTAGTAATAAATTACAACTAGTTACATCCACATTTCTCTTTTATTTTCAAGCCTGAATAAATTAAAAACGCTTACTGTGATAAGATACTTTTTCTATATATAATAAACAGATAGTTTAGAAAATAATGAAATATTCCAGCATTAACTCTCAATGTAAGCAATCTATAAAACTGGCCTTGCTTAGCCTAGTATTGATCCAGAATATCGGAGCAAAAGAGAGTGAGATCAAGCATTTTGTTAAAGGTTCTTTTCAGCAAATTCAACAAGAACGGCAAGACAAACCTTATATAATTACCTTCTGGTCAGAAACCTGTGCTTTTTGCATGAAAGAACTGTCCATGTTTGGAAAATTGTTAAAAACCTATCCGAATGTAGAAATTGTTTCTATAACTACAGATGCTTTTTTAGAAGCAAAAACAATCAATAAAATTTTGTCTTCAAAAGAATTAGGTCATGTTCAAAAATGGGTATTTGCAGATAACTTTGTCGAACGTTTGCATTTTGATATAGATAAACGCTGGCGCGGTGAATTACCATTAACTTATTTTTTTGACAAAAACAATAAAATGCTTAAACACTTAGGTGTAGTTAAAGAAGATGAACTGACTGAATGGTTTGCAAAGCAACAGTAGAATACCTTTAAAAATGCTAGATTTCTTTATTGCGCCGCACCTGCATGCTAAGCCAAGCTAAGAGGCTGTCCGAGAACAGTAACCCTAAAAAAACCAGCACATCATATTGTATTTTAATTTATTTAAAACACTATCTGCTGTGCACCAACTTAGTAATATGTTACCCTCGGACAGGCTCCTAAGCTATCTATTTGGATCATACCATGTCTGCATGCCAGCCATCGAACGATTACTTAAACATTACTTGCTCCCATGACCCAACCTAGAAAAAGAAAAACCATGACTGTTTCTAGTCGACCCATTCAATATCTAATTTTTGCAATGTGTACCCTGTTTACGGCTTATAGCTCTGCCGAACATTTGCATGATGCAATAAAAACTGAAGTTGCCACTCACAATGCAGCCATCAATTCTCAAAAAAAGATTGATAGGCTGAGCGATAAAACTCGGGGAATGCTGGACAAATATCGTTCCACTACCCATCAAATAGAAACATTGGATACCTATAATAAACATTTAAATGACTTGTTACTGTCTCAGGAAAAAGAAAAAACCTCGTTAACGCAACAACTAAAAGAGATTGAAATCACACAAAGAGAAATCGTCCCTTTAATTCTACGCATGCTTGACAGCCTTGAAAAATTTATTGCCTATGACCTACCTTTTTTACCCGATGAACGACATAATCGTTTAAATAAACTAAAGGATATGGTGGTCAGAGCCGATGTGACCAATGCGGAAAAATACAGAAGAATTCTTGAAGCCTATCAAGTTGAAAATAATTACGGTAATACGATTGAAGCTTATAGAGCTGATTTAACTCTAGAAGGTATCTCTAGTTCAGTAGATTTTTTAAGATTAGGACGAGTTGCCTTGTATTTTCAACGTTTTGATTTAAGTGAAACTGGTTATTGGGATAGGGAACAAAAACAATGGCATATTTTATCAACCGATTACCAAAATGCAATTCGAAATGGTTTGCGAATTGCAAGGAAAGAAACCGCACCTAATCTGTTAGCGCTTCCTATCCCTGCTGCGGAGTCTGCCCAGTGAAAATATTTACCTTCCTATGTTTACTACTCTTTCTCTCTCAAGGCGTCATTGCTAATCATCTTGATTTAGACCAGCTGTTAAGAGAGGTAAAAAAAAACCAGGGTATAGAAGCCAGAATCAACAAAACCAGAGAAGCTCAGTTTTTATCTGAAAAAAACAAGCAGCAATCCAAATTACAATCAGCACTAGCTAAACTGTTAAAGCAGGAGTTATTAAGCTCACAACTCAAAGCGCATTTGGACAGTAATGAAGAAAAATTATCCAAACTGGAAACTGATCTTAAAAATCGCAGCGGCGTACTAGGAGAATTATTCGGCGTTGCCAGGCTGGCAGCAGGTGATTTAAAAGCGGATTTAAATCAGTCAATCATTTCTGCCCAGTTTCCTGATCGTAGCGAAAAATTAAGTTCAATATCTGATAGTAAAGCATTACCCACTATCGAACAGCTGGAAACGCTATGGTATATCATGCAACATGAAATGACTGAAGCAGGTAAAGTTGTTTTCTATAACACGCAGATTGAACAAGCTTCTGGCAAACCCCAAGAAGCAAAAGTTATTCGTATAGGTACCTTTAATACTATTTCAGAGGGTGAATACTTACAGTTTTTTCCCGATACCGGTCGCCTTACCCATCTTGCCAGGCAACCAGAAAAAAAATATTTATCGCTGGCCAAACAAATGACCGAGGCAACAACCGGACAAACTAAATTTGCAATTGACCCAACAAGAGGAGTAATCCTCAGCATGTTAATTCAGGCACCCGATACAATAGAACGTATTCAGCAAGGTGGCCTGATTGGCTATATTATTCTGGTGCTGGGTGCGATAGGCTTTATTTATGCGATCATTCGTCTAATCAATTTAACCTTAACGGGCAAAAAAATGAATACCCAGATGAACGCCTCTGAAACCAATATGGACAATCCACTGGGCAGAGTATTTGCAGCCGCTGAAAAAGATACTTCAAGTAACACAGAAAATCTGGAATTGATTTTAGATGAAGCCATCACACGCGAAATTCCTCCCCTGGAAAAAGGCCTTTCAATGATTAAATTATTAGCCGCTGTTGCGCCTTTGTTAGGCCTGTTAGGCACAGTGACAGGAATGATTGCCACTTTTCAATCCATCAGTTTATTTGGAACGGGTGACCCCAAATTAATGGCGAGTGGAATTTCTCAAGCCCTGGTTACCACTATGCTAGGTTTATGCATTGCGATTCCCCTGCTCTTTTTACATAGCCTTGTGGCCTCCCGTAGTCGGTTATTAGTTCAGATTTTAGATGAACAAACTGCTGGCTTGATTAGCAGACGTTCAGAAAAAATTACTTAGTGATGATTGCTTTAGATGCAATACATCAGTTTTTAAATACTGGTGGACAAGTTCTTTGGGTGATTCTAGGTGTGTCAATTGGCTTATGGTGTTTGATTGTAGAGCGACTAATCTACTTCAAATTTCACTATCCAAAGCAACGCTTATTATGGATTGAACACTGGGAAAATCGTCAGGATAAAAGCTCGGGTCAGGCAATCAATATTCGAGATTGCATTATTTCTGAAGCCAAAATCAGTCTATATAAAACCGTACCCACCATAAAAATATTGATAGCCATCTGCCCCCTTCTGGGCTTATTAGGCACTGTTACCGGCATGATTCACGTATTTGACGTAATGGCTGTAACTGGCACGGGAAATGCTCGCGCGATGGCATCCGGCGTTTCACAGGCAACCATTCCAACTATGGCAGGTATGGTTATAGCTATCGCAGGGCTTTATTTCAGTAAACTGATCGAAGAAAAAGTAAGCGAAGAAACTCACCATTTATCTGACTTATTACAATATCACTAACTTTATGCGACATAGATACAATCGTTCCAACAGCGAACAATCAGCCGATATTGATATGACGCCAATGTTAGACATTGTCTTTATTATGCTGATTTTCTTTATTGTAACCACCTCATTTGTAAAAGAATCAGGAATAGATGTTAATCGCCCCACCGCACAAACAGCCACCCGAAAAGAACAAGGCAATATTATCGTCGCCATTAAACCCAATGGCGATGTCTGGATAGATAAAAGACTGATTGATATTCGCGCTGTCAGAGCCAATGTTTCTCGCTTACACGCGGAACAACCTTTAGGCTCAGTGGTTATTGCGGCTGATAAAGAAACCACTGTAAAAGTCTTAACTCAGGTAATGGATCAAATTCGTTTAGCAGGCATAATGAATGCCTCCATAGCAACAGAAATAGAGTAAGTGAAAACTAGTATCGTTTCCATTATTTTAGGCATTATTATTTCATTAGCCTTATTCTGGCTAATGCAAACAATGATTAGCAATAACCAGCAGAGTTTCAAGAAATCTGCAAGCCTGCAAATGACAGAATTCATTCGCTTAAAACGAGAAACTCGGTTACAGACCAAAGACAGGAAAATACCGGATGAACCACCCCCACCTAAAAAACGTCCGCCGCCACCCACCATACAAATGCAGCAAGTGCAAAGAAACCAGACTAATCTACCCAAAATGGATGTACCCAATCTGGATATTCCTTTCCAGTCAGAACAATTTAGTGGCTCGATTATCAATGGCCTGAAAATGGGTAAGGCACAGATCAGTATTAATGTAATCCCATTGGTTCGGATCCCCCCCCAATATCCTATGCGTGCTGCAAAACGTCGCATAGAAGGCTGGGTAAAAGTTGAATTTACCATTACTGAACAGGGAACCGTAAAAGATGCGGTGGTAACAGACTCCCAACCCAGCAAAATATTTAATAAAGCTGCACTTAGAGCCATCAAACGCTGGAAATTCAAAGCTAAATTTCTGGATGGCGTAGCCTTTGAACAACGTGCAATTCAAGTATTACAATTTAACTTATCAAAATGATACGGATACAGATCTTTTTTTTATGCCTTTTTTTGTTTGCTTCAGCTGTTGTAACGGCAAAAGACAGCGATAAATCAACCAACATATCGCCCAGAATCTATAAGCAATTAAAAAAATCAGAATTGTTGATTAAAGAAAAATCCTATCAACAAGCAGTACAAGCTCTCAAAGCTATACTAAAAAATGTAAAACCAGCAAGTTATGAAAAAGCCATTGTACTAAGAAGCCTGTCCTCTGTTCACGCTTTACAAGGTCAGTATAAAAGAGCCACGCAGAAATTAGTAATCGCACTGAAATTGGAGGTCTTCCCAGAAACCCAAAAACAGCAGGCGTTGTTAAATCTGGGGCAACTGTATATGGCAACAGAGCAATATAGACAAGCCATTCAAACTTTGATTCCCTGGTTAACTAAAAATCCAAGTAAAGATGTGCAATTAAGAGTTTTAATTGCCAATGCCTATGCCCAATTAAAACAATACCGAAAAGCCCTGCCCCACATTAAACAGGCCATCGCATCATCAAAAAAACCAGAAGAATCCTGGTACCAGTTAAACCTAGCGCTTTATTTTGAAACAGAAAATTATGCTTCAGCAGCAAATCTGCTAAAAAAACTGATTCGAATTTATCCAGACAAAAAAAAATACTGGGATCAGCTAGCTTCTGTTTATCAGCAATTAAGGCAATACAAAAATGCAGTTTCAGTTAAGCACCTTGCCTATCAAAATGGTTTTATTACCTCTGAAAAAGGTCTATTAGAACTTGCCAATTTATTTTTATATATAAATTCACCTTATAAATCAGCCCATTTTTTACAGATGGCTTTTAATCAGAATAAAATCAAAAGTAATGAAAAAAACTGGGAGACTTTAGCTAACGCATGGACAATGGCCAAAGAATATGACAAAGCCATTCAAGCTTTGGAAACTGCTTCTGGATATGCCCAAAAGGGCAGTTTGTTACAACAGTTAGGTCAAATTTATGTAGAACAGGAAAAATGGAAACTTGCTAACATTGCATTAAATAAAGCGCTTAATAAAGGTGGATTAAAAAACACAGGGGACGTACATTTATTGTTAGGGATGTCTTATTATGAATTAGGGGATATTGGCAAGGCTAAGCAATCTTTTTTTAAAGCATCTAAATATCGTAAGAATCAGAAAGCTGCTGGGCAGTGGTTGGGTTATATTAAAAAGTTTTAGCTTATGTAGTGCTTGACAAAAAAGTCGTAAAAATAAGTTAGCCAATAAATTATACAGCTCTTCTTGGACACTAGTCTTTTGTAAGTTAACTGATCCCAACTAGATTCTGATGTGTCAACTCCAAAGCTTTGTTCTTCATTTCTGCGGCCCTCGCAATTGGCCCGTATTGCCAACATCATGAATCTCAGCTCAGGATTGAAAACCAGCTTAAAAAACAGTTGTCCTGTGATTATTTTATGCTGACCTCCATCGCTGAAAATCAGGGAAACGGAGCGATAGCGAAGTGATGATTTTTAGTCCGCGGTAGGCGTCAGGGAAATTTGCTAATCCGAAGTGCGCGATAGCGCGCGAGGGAAGCTAAAATTTTATACCGAAAGCCGTCAAGTCAGTGAGGTCAGGGCGGATTTGTTCTATCCATACAAGCCATATCTAACAGGAATATAGCTATTACATTGGACAAAACCCTTATAACCCCGTATAGATTTAAT
>CAYNRB010000170.1:0-6973 GCA_964399475.1 uncultured Methylomarinum sp. | reverse complement strand
TTGATATAATGCTATTTTTTTCTTACTTAATATCTTAGAAATATAAAATGGATGTCATCCAGCGTATAGCCGAAGAATTAGCTGTTAACATAAAACAAGTTGCTGATTCAGTTACCTTACTTGATGAAGGCGCAACTGTTCCTTTCATTTCCCGATATAGAAAAGAAGTTACTGGTGGGCTTGATGATCAGCAATTGCGTCAGCTTGAAGAACGCCTGAACTATTTGCGTGAATTAAATGCGCGTAGAGTGACCATTCTTGAGAGTATTTCAGCCCAAGGTAAGCTGACACCTGAGCTGGAAAAATTAATCAAAGGGACAGATACCAAAACTATACTGGAAGATTTATACCTGCCCTATAAGCCTAAGCGTAGAACCAAAGCTCAAATTGCCAGAGAAGCCGGATTGGAACCACTTGCTGATACTATTTTTCTGGATCGAAATTCAATTCCTGATAAAATTGCATTGGACTATATTAATCCAGACAAAGGCATACATAATTCAGAAGAGGCTTTGGAGGGAGCAAAACAGATCATTATGGAGCGGATATCCGAGGATGCGGAATTACTCAATGATTTACGTGAACGTATCTGGGGCAAAGGCGTTTTACATTCGACTGTGGTTAAAGGAAAAGAATCAGAGGCCATAAAATTCAAAGATTATTTTGATTATCAAGAAGCGATAAAAAAAATTCCTTCACATCGTGCATTGGCCTTATTTAGAGGACGTAACGAAAAATTTTTGAACCTGGTTTTAACACCTGGTGTGGATGAGAAAAATGAACATCTAATTTGTATTCAACGTGTTGCTAGCCAGATCAAGGTTAAAGATACCTCAATTCCTGCGGATGTCTGGTTGGCTGAAGCAGCTCGATTAGCATGGAAAGTCAAACTATTTACGCGCATTGATCTTGATTTAAAGCTTCGTTTACGTGAAATTGCAGAATTAGAAGCAATACAGGTATTTAAAAATAATTTAAGAGATTTATTACTGGCGGCACCCGCAGGACCAAAAATAACGCTGGGTCTTGATCCTGGCATTCGTACCGGTGTCAAGGTTGCAGTGGTTGATCCTACCGGAAAATTATTAGCTTTCGAGACTATATATCCACATGCCCCTAGAAATCAGTGGGATGATTCTATCAATACCCTGGCAAAACTGATTCAAACGCATCAGGTCAATTTAGTCAGTATAGGCAATGGCACAGGTTCCAGAGAAACCGATCAGCTAGTAGCTGATTTAATCAAGCAACACAAACAGTTAGCTTTCACCAAAGTAATTGTTTCTGAAGCTGGGGCATCGGTTTATTCTGCTTCTGAACTGGCTGCTAAAGAATTTCCCGATATAGATGTCACCATTCGTGGTGCCATTTCTATTGCCAGGCGTTTACAGGATCCACTGGCAGAATTGGTAAAAATTGAACCCAAAGCAATAGGCGTAGGTCAGTATCAACATGATGTTAATCAAGTTCAATTAGTCAAGGGTTTGAATACTGTCATTGAAGACTGTGTGAATGCAGTGGGAGTCGATGTAAACACGGCTTCTGCATCTTTACTGAAACAAGTTTCAGGCTTACCAGCCAGTGTCAGTGAAAACATTGTGACTTACCGTGATCAGAATGGTCCGTTTTCAAATAGAAAACAACTTAAAAAAGTCCCACGACTGGGCGAAAAAGCCTATGAGCAGGCAGCTGGTTTTTTGCGTATTATTGCGGGAGATAACCCACTGGATTCTTCGGCGGTTCATCCAGAGGCCTATCCTGTTGTTAAGGCCATTATTAATGATACCGGTAAATCTATTTCCGACTTGATTGGTAAAAGTGATTTTTTACGCAGTTTAAAAGCTGCAAATTATACGGATGAAAATTTTGGCTTACCGACGGTAACCGATATTCTTCAGGAACTGGAAAAACCCGGTCGAGATCCTCGTCCTGAATTTATCAGTATTAAATTTAAAGAGGGCATTGAAAAAATTGCAGACCTAGAACCAGGAATGCAGCTTGAAGGCGTAGTGACCAATGTGGCTAATTTTGGTGCTTTTGTTGATATTGGTGTGCATCAAGATGGTCTGGTACATATTTCGCATTTATCTGATGTGTTTGTAAAAGATCCTCGGGATGTTGTTAAAACCGGAGAAATGGTTAAAGTCAAAGTGCTGGAAGTTGACATTATGCGCAAACGCATTTCATTATCCATGAAAACCAACAGTGATGATTTATCCAGAAAACAAAAACCTAAGCAAGCCAAAAAACACCAACAAAATAGCCAACGGAATCTAGAAAAACCAAAAATACCGCAAAATGCAATGGGAAACGCGTTTGCCATTGCATTGAAGAAGTAAAAGCAAACCATGTCTGCTATACTCCAGTGGAAAATGATTAACAACTTACGAACAGGATATGTTATGAGAAAGCACGTACATTCATTATTACTTGCAACTGTTTTGATCACGCTTTCATCTGCCAGTCAGGCAGAGCATAAAAGTTACGGCGATCAGGTGGGAGAAAAAGCGCTGAATGGTGTGGTAAATATAAGTACCGCTGTTTTAGAAATACCCAAAAGCATCATTAATACGATTAATGAAAGTAATTTTGTTTACGGTGTTACCGGCGGTGTATTAAAAGGCATACTTAACGCTGGTGGCAGAATTATGGTCGGCGTGACTGATCTGGTGACTGCGCCTTTGCCAACAAAGCCGATAGTCTATCCAGTACGTGTCTGGGATGATTTTGATGCAGAGACTTCATACGGCAAAGTGTTTCGCCAGCAACATAAATCAGAATGATGCATACAATTTCTTGAATACCTAAGGTAGCTCGTAGGGCGGAAAAGCGATAGCGCCTTCCGCCATTGATGCGCATATCAAACTTTTTCATCAAAAATGTCGGATTACGCTGTCGCCCATCCAACCTACGTTTCGCTTTAGCGAGTCTTTAGTTCTGCATTGCATTGGGCGAAGCTAAGCCTTACTTCCAAATTGCTCAAGTCATTTCATACGCGTTTCTAAGGAGCTCCATTTTTAGTTAATAATCAAAAGCATCTTGCAGAGTAGTTTACTTGGTTTGTTCATCCTGCTAGATTTGTATATTATGTTAGTTATAAATAATTATTACTTTAAGTTTCTTTTAATTAGCAAAAGAAATTTAATTTTTATTAATTTTGTTCAATAACTAAAGGCATATTGAAATGAAATGGCGTAATCGCAGATCAAATAGTAATATTGAAGATAGAAGAGGTGTTGCTGGTAGCTCAGTAAAGGCTTAAAAGTCGGTCGCTTAGGAGTTATCGTAATTACATTGGGTGTCATGTATTTTGGGGTTGATCCACAAATAATTTTGAGTCTTGTGGATACTTCTACACAGAGTCCCTTCTCACAGCAGTCAACCTATCGTCCTTCTGTCGAGCAACAACAGTTAGGACAATTGTGGACGTTGTTTTAGCAGATACTAGAAGATACCTGGAATGCATTGTTTCGACAATTAGGGAAGGTTTATCAAGAACCCAAACTGGTTTTGTTTACAGATACAGTACGGTCTGCTTGTGGGCATGCGGAAGCGGCAATGGAGCCTTTTTATTGTCCGAGGGATAATAAAATCTATATTGATCTTGGCTTTTATCGCCAGCTTAAGAACAATCATAATACACCAGGTGATTTTTCCCAAGCTTATGTGATTGCTCATCAAGTAGGGCATCATGTGCAAAATTTACTGGGTATTTCTGGAAAGATTCATCAGGCTCAACAGGGTATGGGCAAAGTACAAGCCAATCACTTATCAGTAAGACTTGAGTTGCAAGCCGATTGTTTTGCAGGTCTTTGGGCGCATCATACGGAAAAAACCAAGCGTATTCTTGAACAGGGTGATATTGAAGAAGCTTTGACTGCGGCCAGTGCAATTGGGGATGATCGCTTGCAAAAGCAAGCCAGAGGTTATGCTTCACCTGAATCATTTACTCATGGTACCTCTCAGCAGTGTGTGAAATGTTTAAACAAGGTTTTTCAGCAGAGTGTAATACTTTTTAAGATTTTGTAGCGGACTGAAGTCCGCTCTACATTGGTCTGTTAATTTATTTTTTATTCCTGGCATCAAGTCTGGGTATATCCTTAGCTATAAATAAAGCAGGATCAACAGGCGCTTTATTTAAATAGACAATCCAGTGTAAATGAGGGCCTGTGACTCTTCCTGTTTCTCCTACTGTACCTAATTGCTCACCTTTTTTAAGTAATTGCCCTGGTTTAACTGTAATTTCATTCATGTGTAGATATGCACTCAACAAGCCTTGTCCATGATCTAAAAACACTGTATTCCCATTAAAATAATAGCTGCCTGTATCAATTACCTTGGCAGCTGCCGGAGATAAAATGGGTGTGCCTGTCGGAGCGGCAATATCTAATCCATTGTGTGGGCGTTTGGGAATATCATTAAAGAAACGTTTCAAGCCAAATAAACTGCTGAGTCTGCCATCAACAGGCGTTATAAAATCAGCGTCTATGTTTTGTTCCGTCCAGAAGCTTTTTGCTTTAGCCATGGCTTTTTTATCGGCATTAATTTTTTTCAGGTTTTGTTTGGTAAAGCCTGTCACCATGCGTTTCTTTTTTATGGTGATATATTGTGCAGGATAATCTTTGTCAACGATATTAAAAGCTAGTTGCCGAGTTTCTGTCTTGGTTTTAATAGTTATTTGATGTTTCCCGACTTTTGCAGATAAAGGGATACCAACCAGTGCAATCCAATGGGTATCAGTAGACGTGACTAATACTCTTTTCTTATAAAAAAATACTTTAGGCGCAGGTTGACTAATTTCCGCCACTAAAATTTTTACTAAGCCACCAGGCACTGAAAGTTCATCAGGAAACTGATTGGCCCAGCTAGATGAAAAATAAAAAAGTGAAGCAAGTAATAATATAAAAATATTTTTAATCATGAATGATATCCGTAATTTTACTGATAACCTGACCATTTGCCAGACGGGTCTGAATTTTGTCATTTATTGCGAGTTGTTGACAGGAACGTATTACCGATGCTGAGTCTGGTTCTGTCACAATTGCATAACCACGTTCCAGGGTTGCTAATGGACTGACTGCATTCATGGTTTGCACAATAGAAAGGTATTTTCTTTGTAACTTTTCCAATTTGTTTTGCATTGTATTCATCAGTCGATTGTTTAAATAATCTTTTTGTTGCTGGTAACGTCTTATTTTATCAGTTAGAGATTGTCGATTTAATAGCTTTTGCTGATATTCAAAACTATTTCTTTTATTTTTTAATTTTGTCTGAATTATACGCATTAATCGTAATTCGTAGTGATCTACTGTCTGAGCATGTCGTTGTAATTGTTGTCCTGGGTGTTGTTGCTGCAACCGTTTATACAACCAGTTGGTGGATTGTCGGTTTTGGCTAAGCCGACGCTGAATTTGTTGCTTTAATTCAATTTCTAGTGCTTGAAATGTAGTAAGCCAGGATTGCTGATTAGGCACCGCATTTTCAGCAGCAGCTGAAGGAGTTGGCGCTCTTAAGTCTGCAACAAAATCTGCAATGGTAAAATCTACTTCATGACCTATACCTGAAATTATCGGAATGGCACTGTTAACAATGGCTCTGGCTACACATTCTTCATTAAAAGCCCACAAATCTTCAATTGATCCCCCACCCCGAGCTAACAGAATGACATCAACTTGATTGTGACTGTTTGCTGTTTCTATCGCCTGACTAATTTCAAATTTTGCAGACTCACCTTGAACAGCGGTGGGATAAATGATAACCGGAACAGAGGGAAATCGTCTTTTTAATACACTCAGAATATCATGAATCGCAGCCCCAGATGGCGAAGTAACCACGCCTATTTTTCCAGGGATTTCAGGGATAGACTGTTTATGACTTTGCTCAAATAACCCTTCCTCTAATAGCTTTGCTTTTAAACGATCAAAAGCTATTTGTAAGCGACCATCTCCTGCTTCCTGCATTTTATCAACAATCAGTTGATAATCCCCTCGGGCTTCATACAAGCTAACTTGTGCAGAAATGATCACTTGTTTGCCATTTTCAGGCCTAAAATCCAAACGACGCTGACTTGATCTAAACATAGCACAGCGAATTTGTGCTTTGGGGTCTTTTAACGAAAAATAAATATGTCCAGAAGAAGGCGTACTTAAATTGGATATTTCACCTTCAACTTGTATGTATGAATAATGATCAGACAGTAGGTTTTTGGTTTCTCTGTTTAGCTCGGAAACACTGTAAATTTTTTTTTCTGAAACAGGTGTCTGCAATAATTCCATGATTTGTTAGTATTTACCTATAAAACAGCTGGGTTGATTATACGTTTTTACAATCTTCAATTACGACTGCGCGAAGACTCTAGAAAACCTGTTTGGGAGTTTTAGCAAATATTGAGCTATATTATCCTTAAAAGAATGAGTTAATTATTTTGTTTTGGACTATCCATTGTAAAATAACCCGTTAATTTATGCATTTCTAATAAAGGAGGTTTTAATGGGATGGTTATTTTTACTGGTAGCAGGATTTGCTGAAATTATTTTTGCTGTGAGTCTTAAATATAATGACGGTTTTACAAAGTTGTATCCTAGCATTGTTACCATGATTTCAGGGTTGTTTAGTTTTTATTTATTAATGCTGGCCTTAAAAACATTACCCTTGGGCACTGCCTATGCAATATGGACGGGAATGGGGGCTGTCGGAGTCGCTATATTAGGGATATTACTTTTCAAGGAATCTATGGACTGGTTTAGAATTGCTTCAATTGGCTTAATTGTTTTAGGTATTGTAGGGCTTAAATTAACGCATGTTGAATAAATAGAAAATCTCCTACTTTAATTTGTGGATAAAATTGAATGTATTAATTTAAGCTTTGAGTTGCTGTCCTTAAATAAATCTTTAGTAGCCTTGATGTAACAACGTGGAATCAAGGTTTTTATCTGCAACAGTTTTCCTTGATTCCGCTACGCTTCTATACCTA
>CAYNRB010000169.1:0-7093 GCA_964399475.1 uncultured Methylomarinum sp. | reverse complement strand
GGCTACCCGTTAATTCAATATCAGTGACGGTTGCCCTGGGTTTTATAGTGGATACAATTTTTAGCCATTTTAATTCTAAAACTAGTACATGATACAACGGTGTATGTTATTTATCTGGCAAGTTAATTCTCCTTTGTGATGTTATATTCGCTTTACCAAATAATTTATTATGGGTATCAATTACCTGTTAATGGATGATGTAGGACAGACTTTATTTTGCTTTTATTCTAGGTACTAGAAAAAACTACTACCTTTTTTGTTCTTTCTAAAACCGTAAAATCAGATTCTATAACCGGAAATACAAAGTGGATTATTATCTTTATTATCAGATTCCGCATAATATTAAATTGTCTGTCTGTTACTCTCGAATTTCCTGAAGTGTAATGAGGTCTGGTATCAGTTGAAATTTTATTAATGCCAGGAAATTTATCACATACTTTTTGTGAAGAATTACCTTGGGTTGCAATCTATTTAATGATAATTTAAAGCTGAACGCTCAATAATTAAATGATTGATATAACGTAAAATTCTCTGCTTTTTTAACACTGAGGTTATGCGGTCTCAATTGTTCTCAATAATTTTTCAAGACTAAGGAGCAACAGTTATGAATTTGCTAAATTTATTTCGAAAAAATCCCCAACCTGAAACCTATACTGCTGAACTGACAAAAACACCTGCTGGTGGTTTAAAAATCGAAGATTTTGTCAAAGATAGAAAAAACAATACACCGGGTAACGTGGGTATTTGTTTAAGTGGTGGAGGATCTCGTGCTTTGAGTTCAGCGATGGGGCAATTAAGAGCACTTAAGGAATTATCTAATGATTCAGGAAATCTACTTTCACAAACAAAAGCGATTTCTACGGTTTCAGGAGGCTCCTGGCTAGGCGTTGCTTTTGAGTATTTGACAGAGAGTGATGTCAGTGATGATGAATATCTTAATACCTATGCCGATGATCCAAGTAAGCTGGTTCCTAGCGAAACAACGGGACATACAGTCGCTGAAACTTTAGACCTACTCCCAGATGGAAATGCTGGGGGTAATATTACTTCTGATTTTTCAGCTGTTGACATTGCTGTACAGGCATTTTTACTTTACAAATTTCATGGCACACCCGCCAATATGTTGTGGCAAACGGTGATAGCTAACAAAATATTAAAACCCTATAAGTTATATTCTCCTGGAGAAGCTGAAATGCCGACCAGTTATTATAGCTTTGATCAAACAACTATTGATCAAATTAACAATTTCCCTGATCAAAATAGTGAATTTGGAGATTTAACGGGTCACCAAATAGCTAATGCTACTGATAGAGTTGAAAGACCTTTTTTAATTTGCAATACTGCAATGTTTGTTAACAATGCCCGACCTGACCTAGAGGTTAGTGATGATGGTTTTAAATTTTTAGCTCCTGTGCAATGTACGCCTTTTTTTACTGGAATTGTGGGTCTACCCGGAGGAACAGATGCTAATGGCAAGAAGCCGGGTGGAGGGGGTGTTAGTTCATTCTCGTTCAATTCAAAGTTAACTAATATCAACTTAAATGGTAACCAAAATTTAGTAGAAATTTCAGAAACCAGACCTTTTTCTCTCTTGGATATTGTTGGCTCAAGTAGTGTCGCCTATGCAGCAGAATTAGAAAATATCTTTAAAGACTGGGAAAATGATTTTGATGGTTTTCTGAATGCGCTTGAGCAACGAGGAGAAAATGCCCAAAATTCTTTGGCCGATCATTTGTCCAGTAAAGAATTACAATCACTTAAAAACTTTGTTAGCCAACTAAAAACAACCAAAGCTATTTCTAAAACAAGCAGGGAAGTAAAGAAAAGATTAAAGGCTTTTAATATTACCCCGTCTGCACTTAAAGAAGATATGCACGAGTTTGATATTAAAGATGTTATTCCGCAGTATTTTTATTGGCCATTAACAAACCTTGCACCTCAGGAAGATATTAAGCCCACGCGTTTTGCTGATGGCGGTAATCTGGAAAATACCGGTATTGCTGCGATGTTGTCTTATCAGGACATTGACAATGTGATCGCATTTGTTAATTCACCCACGCCTTTATCCCCTACGGATGGGATAAGCAGTTTATTGATTAACGATACTACGTTAGAAATAACCACTAATATTGAAATAGATTCACAAATACCCCCCTTGTTTGGGTATCAACCCTATGATTCAGACTCAGGTACTTATAAACTCTATCAGGGTGATAAAGATCCGGCTGTGCCAGAATTTAGTAATAGTTTGATATTTCCAGCTAAGAAGTTTGCTGAATTACTAGACGGTTTATGGGGTGCAAGCGGTGATGGTGAAGAAAAACCAGCAACCTTCAAACAAGACTTGGAATTAGTCAAAAATGATTGGTTTGCTGTTAAAGCAAGGCCGAGTGTTAATGTTGTATGGGTTTATACTAATTGGGTAGAAGAATGGGTTGATCAATTATCTGATGAAGTTAAAGCCTTACTTCCTGAAAAGTTTCCTCATTACGATACATTGAACACTGAGTTAAGCGCAACAGAAATAAATTTATTGGCAAATTTGACGGCATGGTGTGTTGCTGACCCAAGTAATAGTCAGGTTTTTATTGATCTATATCAATAAGAATGTTTTTACAATTAATCTTGTGCAGAGCAACGGTATGTCTATTTTAAATAGCATGTAGTCTTGATGAGGCGGAGCGGAATCAAGGTATTGTCATAAAAAACTTGATTCCACTTTGTTACATCAAGGCTACAACTCTTGGGACTGTTTGGTGGTTTTATCGAGTTTTTTGATCTGTCCCATATGATTGACAATAGAAAAAATAAATAGACGAAAGCACTGATTGAAGTCACTATATAATAATAGCGGACTGAAGTCCGCTCTACAATTGGTTATTACCCACTGATTATATCAGCACCGCAATAAACCTCTTTCACCCACATATAAAAAGCGGCTTTGGGGTTATCTCAGGTTTTTTCGATTGCACCCAGTGACTACTGGCTGATAAATATCACCTTCTGTTAAATATTCCACAGAACCTTTAATCTGATATGATTTCTTTGTATCAGCATCCAGTACAACAAAAGAAAGATTAGGATTGTTGTCTATATTCGTACGAGTTTTCGAAAATTTATTGTCAGCAATAACAATCGTTTCATCATCAAGATACTTTAAAAACGAGACAAAAATGACATTAGGGAGCTGGAAATAAATAATCATCCATTATGGGCAGGGTTTTTGTTTGTCTTTGATCGTACAGCAATAGGCGCATAGCAGGCTATGTAACTGTTTCTGCACGATCGAAGACGGACAAAAAGACCAGCAATATTGGATGATTATTTTTTCCCATCTTTTGCCATCGCATTTTTATCAACAGTGGCTACACAGACTGTGGTAGCCTTATCAATTGCTGTTTTTACTTGAGCAGGTAGTATTGCCATAGTGTCTTCCGTTTAATATTGAACAATCAGAGTCAAGTTGAGAATGAAAAAAACTGTTTGAATTATGTCGCTATAATTCGAACAAACAATGATACACATCAAACAAGATGGCTTTAGTCTGATTTTCAAAACTGTAGAGCGGACTTCAGTTCGCATTTCTGGAGCAACATATACTTCGCACGGTCACGGTTGTGGATTTCTAGCGTCGGTTTTTGCCGATAGACTACGTTGCTGAAATGGTTGCGTAGCATGCTATGCGCCCATTTCAGAGCCTTCCTATCGACAAAAACCAACGCGCTAACAATTCCGCAACCGTGACCGCGCGAAGTATAGTAGATCCAAAGTCAACTTTATCACTTCCACATACAGATTATTTTCATACATTATGAGTCCTATACATCTGATTCTGGTTTCCAGGCAAACCATTCCAAATATTAGTCCGATACTGGATGAACGTTTTCGTCCTGCTACTGTGATTATGCTGGTTTCTCCAGAGATGGAAGAGAACTGTCAAAATCTTATCAATATTTATAAACCTAGAGGCATAAAAACTCTGAAATGGAAGATAGATGATGCTTGGAATGTAGAGCATATTAGCAATCGTATATTGGAATTGCTTAGCGATTACGAGCATGAGGATATTATTCTCAATGCAACTGGGGGTACTAAACCCATGAGCATTGCAGCTTATGAAGTATTTCGAACCTTTAAGAAAAAAATATTTTACGTCCATTCAGCAAAAGACCGATTGATCTGGATGTATCCCCATGAACAGACAACGATTGACTTGGCAGACCGAATTAAAATACCGGAATACTTTAAAGCTTATGGGGCTGATAAGGTACACTTTTGTGAACTCGGGATTCAAGCTACTATCAGAAAACTGAATCAGCAAATTATTGACAATATTGAATATTATTCCCGGTCATTGGTCAGTTTAAATTATTTTGCTTCTACTGCTGATAATTCCAATTTAACCAGTCAGAAAATAGGCAGGGAACTAAATGGTAAACATGATTTCTGGGATTTAGTTGAATTATTCAAACAATCTCAAATACTGGAATATAAAAATTACAGATTGTATTTTAAAGATGAAGAATCCCGTTTTATTTGTAATGGCGGATGGTTAGAGCTCTATGCACATAGTTGCTGTTTAAATCTCAAACAATCCTTAAAACTCCAGGATGTTAGTCGTAGTGTAGAAGTCATAAGACAACGTGGACAAAAACAGGTTAAGAATGAACTGGATGTGGTATTGCTTAAAGACAATCGACTTTATTTAATGGAATGTAAAACCCGACGCTATAAAAACGGAACCGCACAGTTTAATAATACCTTATATAAACTGGACAGTCTGGCAGATCAATTAGCTGGAATGCAAACTCGGTCAATGATAATCAGTTATTACCCTATGCATGATCATCATCGACGTAGGGCTGATGAACTAAAAATAAATCATTGTTGTTATACGGAATTACAGAATCTGGAGCAGAATATTGAAGCTTGGGTATTATCTGTTAATCAACTTAGGTAACTCGCAGTAAATAAACTACCAATATTGGTAGTTTATTTACTGCGAGTTACCTAAGCAGAGTGATTTTGTCCTTATTTAATTTTAATCTGACACCATTGATGTTTTGTTCTGCTTTTCGTTTGGGTTAGTTCACCTTGTTCAATGCAAAATGAAAGCCCCGACTCCTACTCACATACTTGATACTCCTAACATCAAAATAACTGGTTTATTCAGTTGATTTTTTAGTTATAAAACTTAGGTAGGAACATAGAGGCTCCTTTTCTATTCTATCAACAATTTGGCAAGCACTTTTATTTCCTCAATTTCTTTTTGCATCATTTTTTCTATATACATAACCTCTCGTTCATTGAAATCTAATGACTTTAATTGATGCACTAAAACCGCTCCTTTTGTTTTTAACCTATCGGGTAAAACAACTTCTAACTTTATACCTCTTACAGTACTTGATATTGGTGCAACAATAGCTAGCTCTGTATGTTCATTGAAAATTTTTCTTGAAATTACATAGGCAGGCCTTCGCTTCATAATCTCTTTGCCACTACTTGGGTCAAAACTTAGCAAAATAATATCACCTTGTTCGGGGATATAAGTCATAAAATTTCTTTCCCAACAGACTGATTATTTAGCCATAGCTGATCCTCTTCAGTGAATCTCAGTGCTGACTTAGGGCTTCCTTCTAAAATTTCTTCTAATGTTAAACTTTGTTTAATAGGAGTTAATATTATCTTATTGCCTTCAATTGACAAATCTAAAGATGCTCCCGTATCTAATGCTAAAGTCCTTAGTATGACTTTTGGAATGCTAATAATACTAGCTCCTCCTGATTGTCTTATTGCTACTCGTGTCATTTTTATCTCCCAATAAAAAGTTATACTAAAATATAACATCGTATTTTGAAATTAACAAGTTTTATAACAATTAGGAACTGTGATTTTAATATTCTATTTCTCGATTTTCCACGTTATAACTATGAATTAAAATGTGTTTTTCAGCGAGATAAGCTTGAAATTAGAAGAACAAGGGTAAGTTTACTGGCAAGTTATAAAAAATTGGTAATTCTTTAATTTCTCTCTACTTTTTCTTTCTGTTCTTTTCTCTACATTTCGTTTGGTTGAATTCACTTTGTTCAGTGCAAAATTCAAGACCTGACCCCTTTTTTTTGACCCCTTTTTTTGCTTTTTGTGACTCCTTTTTGACCCCTTTTGCGGATCAAACACAGCATCATAAATCCAGGGTAGAGCCTTCATTTACTGCCGTAATATCGAGTAGCGAGTAGCGAGAAATAATGACCAGTTAGTTATCGGAACCAAATTTGTTTCCATTTCCCCGTTTTGCATAGCTTTTATTTTTAAAGTCAAAATGGATTTATAATTTGTAGCTGTTCGTCTATTACTTGCTCATGTTGCATATCTTCTGAGTAAAGAATATCGCAATCTGAATCTATCGCAGAAGCAATTATTAGGCTGTCAAAAATGAAAATTGATAACGTTCTTTTATAGTTAGTGCTAAAAAGTGTATCTTTTCAGTAAGAGGCTTGACTCTACACTCAATAGTAAGTCGCTTGATAATGGCTTTGATGTCGTTAACTGGCATCGAAAATTTTCTAGTAAGAGTATTAGCGGTTTCATTCAATATCTGAATTGAAATATAGGGATGAAGGCTAATTAACTCAATACTTTTCTTTCGCTTAACTATGTCATTTCCTAAGCTATAAATTATAATATTAGTATCTAAAAAGTTACCGCTCATTAGCAGTATCTCTATCAAACTTAAAATCATCCATGTTCAGTTGATAGGGATCTAAAAACTTTGTTAAATCTTTATTTGAACTTTGCTGTTGTAAAAAGTCCTTAACTGCCCGTAACAAAACATCATCTTTTGACTGTTCGTTATCTACTGCAATCACAGATAATATTTGCTCTGCTGTTTGGTCTAATTCTATAGTGTGTTGCATGATTAACCTATTCTCAGATAGATACTTAAATATATTCGATATTGTAAATTACTCTACAGCATATCCCAAATTTTTCACTTTAATTTAAACGATAGTAACCAACTCGTTATGTTTACTTGGTGTAAACGATGGGGCAGAGTATATGACTCTTTTGGGGTTCTTCTACTGACTTAGAAAAA
>CAYNRB010000168.1:0-7151 GCA_964399475.1 uncultured Methylomarinum sp. | reverse complement strand
ATAGTTTATAGACTCAGTATATTATAATTTACCCACTCATTTTTCAAAAGAGCCTCTTTCTTGTTGCATTACCTCTTAATTGTGTTAAAGCTCAGCGATGACCAGATTACTACGAATAGAATTTTCCTGCAATGCAAACCATGAAACGTTTCTTGGAATTTTAGACGCTGTTTGTCAGCGATACATCGCAATGTGAGCTTGCTAATTAATCTGAGTACTTCCAGTCAAATGCGATGAAAAATTCCGCTATATAAGTACCCAAGTATAATTAATTTAACTAAATTTTACGCAGGACTTTTTTTCATATTCAGTGTTGCATAAATAGGCGCATAGCGAGCTAGGTAACTATTTATGCAACACTGAATATGGAAAAAAAGACAAGTAAAATGTTAAATTAATTATGCTTGGGTACTTAGGAGCGAGGATTTAATAATATCCGAATCTTGGCTTGTCTTTTTGTCCGTCTTCTGCGTTGTAGAAACAGTTGCATAGCTCGCTATGCGCCCGTTTCTACGCCTTGAAGACGAACAAAAATCCTGCGCCAAACTTTCGGATATTATTAAATCCTCACTCCTTAAAGCCGATTCAGGAGTATTTAACTTAGTGAGTTAGGTCAGGAGTTTCCTTTCTTCCCGAAACAACTCCCAAACAGGTTTAATATTCTCGGGTAAAGGCAATAATCGTCCCAGTTCAACCCATTTATTATTAGGCGTATGAAAATCCGATCCTACAGAGGCTGCTAATTCAAATTGATTAGCATAAATCAGGCTACGTCTCACTTCGTCTGGATTACTACGCCCGGTAACAACTTCTATCCCTTGCCCACCTATTTCTTTAAAATAAGTCAAAAAACGTCTCATCCAACTGGCCGTTAATCGGTACCGTAAGGGATGGGCGACCACAGCAATTCCGCCAGCTTGATTAATCCAATTTACGGCTTCTTGCAAATCCGCCCAAACTGTGGATACAAAAGCTGGTTTTCCAGCACCTAAATAGCGGTCAAAAGCTTCTTGCATGGTAGATACATGGTTTTGAGAGAGCAAAAAATTTGCAAAATGGGCGCGGGTGATCATGCCGCCATTTGCAGCTGTTATTACCGCCTCATAGGAATTAGGTATACGTTTTTTTTCTAGCTTTAAGGCGATTTTTTTAGCTCTTTGGGCGCGTAGTGTTTGTAGGGATTGAATTCCAGATACCAATGTTGAGTGTTCAGGGTCTATATTTAAGCCCAGTATATGAAAGCATTTGTTTTCCCAGGTGGTGGATAGTTCTATTCCAGGGATATAGTTGATCTGACAGGAACGTGCTGTTTTTGCAGCTTCTGCCTGTCCATTAATCGTGTCGTGGTCTGTCAGGGCAAGTGATGTGACACCTTTAAGTTGTGCGCGTTGAACCAGTTCAGTCGGTGATAAAAAACCATCGGAAGCTGTTGAGTGACAATGTAAGTCATACTTTTCTAACATTATTGATATTCACCATATAGTTTTGCGTAGAGACCGTTGTTTTGAATTAAAGTTGCATGTTGACCTTGCTCGCAGATAGTGCCTTCTTCAAACACATAAACATGGTCTGCCTGTTTTACTGCGCTTAAGCGATGGGCTATGATTATTGTGGTTCTGTTATTTAAAAATTTAGCCATTGCAGTGTGTAATTTTTGTTCTGTTTCTGTATCCAGTGCGGATGTAGCTTCATCTAATATAACTACGCTGGGTTTTGCTATAATCATTCTGGCTATTGCCAGGCGTTGTCTTTGTCCTCCTGAAAGTCGCATACCTTGTTTCCCTACAATGGTATCTAAACCCTTATCAAGTTCTGAAACAGTTTGCTTTAGCTGGGCAATTTTCAAAGCATTCCATAAAACTTGATCATCAACTTTACGACCCAAGGTCAGGTTTGCTCTAATCGTGTCATTAAATAAAGCGGGGTGTTGTAATACGGTGGAGACATTTTCTCGAACGACTTCCAATCCTATTTTGGTGATAGGGACTTTATTAAAATAAATCATACCTTCGCTGATTGGGTAAAGACCTATAATGGCTTGAGCTAAAGTAGATTTTCCACCACCACTGGCTCCCACCAAGGCGACTTTCTCGCCGGCTTTTATTTTTAGATTAATACCATTTAAAACCGGGTCATCTTTATAGCTGAAATGCAGGTTCTTAATTTCTACAGAAATAGCTTTACCTTGTTTGAAGGGATTTTCCAAATGCGGATAATGAGGTTCTTGTTCTAATTTGCAAAATGTATTGATTCTATCTAATGCAGCTTTTGCGGCATAAAATGCATATTGAATGCCGAGTATTTCTTGTACCGGTGCCATCATAAACCAAAGATAGCCAAAAACTGCCAGCATTTGTCCTATACTCAGGTCAGAATAAAGTACCATTAACATGGCACTTGCTCGGAATAGATCAAAACCAAATAAGAATACCAAGAAACTTAAGCGGGTTGCTGCATCACTTTTCCAAGAAAATGCAGTCGCATGTTTTTTAACTGTGAGGGCTGATTCAATTAGCTGATGGCAATAATGTTTTTCTCGGTTGCTAGCTCGAATTTGATGAATGGCTTCTAATGTTTCAGTTAAAGATTGTTGGAATAGACTGTAGGCCGAATTTTCTTTAGCTTTAAGGTACTTGATTTTAGAGCCAATTTTTCTGGCTAAAAATATAACCATTGGATTAAGCAGTAAAATAAATAATCCCAATTGCCAGTGCATCCATAATAAAATAATCGCTGTGCCTATGACAGTCAGACTGGCAATCAGCAATTTACTAACAGTTGAACCAATAAAGTTATCTAAAGTATCAATATCGGTGATCATATGGCTTACAATGGCACCTGTTCCGAGACTTTCGTATTCAGACATTGAAATATTCTGTAATCGATCAATCAAGCTGGTTCGGATTCTGAAAATAATATCTTTTGAAATAAAAGTAAATTGCCGAGCCTGAATAATGTTAAATATAATTGCGATTATTCTGAGTATCAAGCTAGTGGTTAAAATAAAAGCGATATAAATAGCAGGTGTTTGCCATTCACTGGGGATAATCTGGTTAATGCTTGATGTGATTAGTCCCGGACTGTTTAATAGTACTTCATCTACCAATAAAGGCATTAGCAAAGGAACAGGGACACTGGCAATTGTTGCTAGAATAGCAATCAGCTGAGCACTAATAAGTTCTTTTTTGTGCTCCAGGGCAATATGATAAATTGTCTCCCATGTAAATGAGGTAGGATTTTTGGGTGAAGCTAAAGAACGATGACTATGCACTTTTTTATAATTAATATACTGATTAAGCCTAGAATTATAACGTTCTGTGGATTAATAAGAAAACTTCATTTTGTTTGTAGAGAGTCAAGAATGACAAATAGGCTTAATTTAATACTTTTTTTGATAGTGTTTATCCCCTTGCAAGTTTCAGTTGCCTCAACGGGTATTCTTGAAGCGCAAAGAAAAGAATTTTTAGTTGCAGAAAAATTGCTCCGTAAGTCAGATGATAGTTTGTTTTTTAGCAAATTAGCGAGTTTAAAAGACTATCCTTTGTATCCTTATCTTTATTATCAATGGCTTAAAAAAAACCTGAAGCAGACCAATAAGATTAAAAGTTTTTTAATTGATTATAAAGATACGCGTTATGCGCAGTTATTAAGGTATAAGTGGCAGATTCACCTAGCAAAAAATAAAAAATGGGTTGAATATATAAACCAGTATCAGTTAACTAAAAATGTGGTTTTGCAATGCCATTATTATCGGGCAAAGTACAATGTGGGTGAAAAGAAAGAAGCTTTGTTGGGAGCCAAAAAATTATGGGTTAAAGGGAAATCCCAGCCCAGAGAATGTGATGCTATATTTAAAGTCTTAAAGAAATCTTCATATTTCACAAAAGAAATGCTTTGGCAGCGGTTTAATGCTTCTTTTGCCAATAAAAAGATTAAATTAGCAAGAAATATTTCAAAATTGATGAATAAAAAAGATCAGCGTATTGCTAATCTTTGGTTAAAAGTTCATGCAAACCCTTATTTAATTACCAATAAAAAATTATTGAATAAAAACAATCCGCAAGCGGGTTTGATTTTTGCTCACGGAATTGATCGGCTGGCGAGCAAGAATCTTGCTAAAGCAATATCACTATGGGATGCTCGTAAAAAGAATTATACAATTATTCCAGCTACAGTTAATCGAATAGAACAACGCCTGGCTATGTCTTTAGCTTTTCGTCGAGATGAAAGGGCTTATGGACGCTTAAGTCAACTAAAAAAACCAGATTTGAGTACGCAAGAATGGCGAGTGAGGGCCGCTTTAATTGAACAGAATTGGCAGCATGTTGAGCAATCAATTGATGCCTTAGATAAAGAAACGCAAAAAAAGGATAAGTGGACGTATTGGTTAGCTCGGGCACTGGAAAAGACAGGAAAACTTGAAGTAGCCAATTTTATGTTCGAGCAACTATCCGATAACAGAAGTTTTTATGGTTATTTGGCTGCGGATAAAGTCAATAGAAGTTATCAATTATCTGATCGCCCTATCAAGGTTACGCCAGAGACTTTTAAAAGGTTTAAACAGAGAACTGATTTTCGGGTTGTAGCTGAATTAATTAAAGTTAAAAAACGTTTAGAAGCTAAGAGACAATGGTGGTATGCAGTTAGAAAACTAGATAAAAAGAAAATCTTGTTAGCTGCTAAATATGCACAGGAATTAAAATGGACTCAAATTGCCATTTTTACCATTGCAAAAGCCAAATATTGGGATGATATTTCTATCCGCTTTCCTTTGGGTTTTGAAAAAACAGTGCATAAGTATGCCGCCATAAAAAAATTAGATGCGGCGATTATTTTTGCAATAATCAGGCGAGAAAGTGCCTTTAGTCAACGTGTTAAATCCCCTGTGGGAGCCACGGGATTGATGCAAATAATGCCTAAAACGGGAAAAGAAATAGCCAAACAATTAAAGCATCAATGGCGTGGTAATAAAGACTTGTTAAATGCTGATACTAATATCAGGTTTGGTTCCTATTATTACAAAAAACTATTAAATAAGTTTGATGGGCATTATGCATTAGCAGCGGCAGGATACAATGCAGGGCCGCATAGAGTAAAAAAATGGTTACCTAAAAAACAAAAAATAGCGGCAGACATCTGGATTGAAACTATTCCTTTTAAAGAGACCCGTGCTTATGTTGCGGCTGTATTAACTTATGCGCTGATTTATCAGAAAAAAATGATGAAAAATAATCTGACTATGATGGATTTTGTTCGGGATGTTAAACCTAGGTGATTTGAGGATATTGGTAAAGCCGTAGTTTTGTCAATACTAAAATATCGTGATTAATTTTGGTTATTTTATGGCTGTCGGATTTTGTTTTTACGCTACGCTTAAAAACCTCATCCAACCTACAAAGTAATTATTAGGCTCAGGGTGCAATGCTGCTTAAGCAATTAAAATTTAATAAATAATACCTTAAGAACGTAGGTTGGGTTAAATTTTTTGGCGTAGCGAAAAAACGTAACCCAACAACTCATTGAATAATGGGGAATGTTGGGTTACGTTATCGCGCTTCGCTTGATAAGCTAACCCAACCTACATTCTAAACCATTGTATTGTTAATACCTTAATCGTTAAGCAAGTCGTATTAGATTCTGCCACTTTTTTTGTTTTTTAACCCTGGGTGAACCATATATGACCCACTATTTAATATTTAAATATTGTGTGCCCATAATTCCCTCCCTGCGTACTCTGAATTCATCCTTTAAATATCAGTTGATTTGATTCGCCTTTGTCTAATGTGCTAAAGTTAACACATACTATGTGCACACAGGATATGGGTTATGAATATTACACTTTCAGTTGATGAAAAAACAGTGGTTGAAGCACGAAAAGTTGCTGCTGCAATGGGAAAAAGCTTAAACCAAATAATACGAGAAGATCTCGAACGGCTTACACGAAAACAACATCGTAATAATGCTTTAGATGAGTTTATAACATTGGCTGGGCAAGGAAATTCCAAGAGTTGGAAGTTCAACAGGGATGAATTGTATGAAAGAACGTAGTTTTATTGATACGAATATTTTGATTTACACGGATGATCTCGCATTTCCCGAAAAACAGGCTATTGCAACGCAACTTATCGAAAATGGCTGGAATAGCGGAAATATAGTACTCTCCACTCAAGTCTTACAGGAATATTTTGCAGCAAGTACTCGTAAATTGGCTGTTTCACCTGAAATAGCACAACGTAAAATAGAACTATTAGCGCATTTGGATATTATCAGTATTGAACACGGCGATATTGTACAGGCGATTGATATACACCGTCTTCACAGCTTTTCTTTTTGGGATTCACTGATCATCAGAATGGCTCAAAAGAGCTGTTGTTCTATTTTATATTCAGAAGATATGCAACACGGACAGCAAATAGGTGAACTTAGAGTAATTAATCCGTTTAGCAATCATTCTTAAACTAACAAAGCAAAGTCTTGCATTTTGCAGTTATTCGACTCACTGTTGAGTAATGACCCCCAAAATAGTTTGCAATTTGATGCTTAGTATAAGCACCTGATCGGGGTAGGCAACAACAATAGCATCGTTTCTGGCAGGGCAATCGGGCTAAAAAGTACTTGAAAATATAATGTAGATGAGGTCTTGACTCTATCATTTTGATTTTAAATGACAGCTTCTATTATTCACCATTTTTCAAGTATACAGAACCCAAGAGTTAACAGGCAAAAAGCACCCGTTGCAAGATTAAAAAATGAACTCAAGTCCCGAATTGAGAATTGTAAACTTTCTGCAACCTTACGCTGAGTTAATTATTAATTTCAGAGCAATAAATTCGTAATTCGGGACTTGACTCCTTTTTACCAGTAATCATAAACCCATTAAAGTGATCAAAATAATTACAAACCTTTCACATCTAATTGCTTGGCTAGTTCTTCCCAAGTCAGCAAACCACCCGAAAGACCAAGACTATCTGCAAGCCCATTTAAAGCTTCTAAAACCTGAGTTAATTGCATTGGTTTTGCAATAAGATAAACGTTTACCCAGACATTCATCGCTTCATCAACTTCTTTATGTTGATAATGAATATGCCCTATATTAAATAATGTGGCACAGAGTCCCGCTTTATCACCGATTTCCTGTCTTATGGCCAGTG
>CAYNRB010000167.1:0-7156 GCA_964399475.1 uncultured Methylomarinum sp. | reverse complement strand
TCGGTAATTGCTCCTGCATTACTCTACCTACACACATCCATGTGTTAGTTGAAGATGAAAAATAATCCTGCTTAAAATTTTAAATTAATTTTGCTTGGGTACTTATTATCAGACCGCATCGACACCCGTGAAAATTATACATCTATTCAGATTCAACTAAATTTAATTTGATTTGATTTCTATGGATATGAAATGTACAGATTTCACATCAGTCACTAGCAGAAAACAACTTAAAGAACAAATACTTGTAAATCGATTCTGTATTCAACAATTTTTTCTGGAATATATTAATGATTTTTATGTTAAATATTTTTTGAAAATACAAAATATAATGTTACGATTCCAGCCTATTTTTTAGGAACGTGCATGGAATAAGTTCGACAATTGGTTCTGAAATTTTGTTTGTCTTCAACTAACGAATAAGTAAGTAGGATATTACCGAAACCTCCTGACAACAGACATTGCAATTAACGCAACTATTGCCACAACGAAAAGATAGACAAAAAAATTAGAAAAGTTTTAGTGATTCTAATACTTTAGGTAACTCGCAGTAAATAAAATACGAATTTTAAGGATAGGTAATGATTCCAGTAATTTTATCAGGTGGGAGTGGCACCAGACTTTGGCCTTTATCCCGTGGACAACATCCCAAACAGTTTTTACCCCTTGTTTCTGATCATTCCATGTTTCAAGAAACAGTATTACGATTAAACGGAATTGAAGAACTTCAATCACCAATAGCAGTCTGCAACAAAGATCATCGTTTCATGATGGCAGAACAATTCAGAGAAATTAATGTATCACCCTCTGCAATTATCTTGGAGCCCGTTGGTAAAAATACTGCACCAGCAGTAGCATTAGCCGCATTAGTTGCTGATTCAGAAGATGACATATTACTCATTTTACCTGCAGATCATATCATCTCGGATGTGATTTCTTTTCAAAAAGCTGTTAAACAGGCTGAAAACCTCGCAAAACAAGATTTTTTAGTCACTTTTGGTATCGTACCCACTGCCCCTGAAACTGGATATGGCTACATAAAAAGTGGTAGTCAAAATACTGATTATGCTTTTAATGTAGATAGTTTTGTGGAAAAACCTGATTTGGAAACAGCACGTACCTATGTCAGTAGTGATGAATATTACTGGAATAGCGGTATGTTTGTATTTAAGGCCGGACGTTTTTTAAATGAATTACAAAAATTCAATCCAGAAATGCTGGATAAATGCCAAAATGCTTATAAATCCGCCAAAACAGATGCTGATTTTGTTCGAATAGATAAACAGCTGTTCACTCAATGTCCAGCTGATTCAATTGATTTTGCTGTGATGGAAAAAACCGATAAAGCAGTTGTTATCCCTTTAGCAGCTGAATGGAATGATGTGGGATCATGGTCTGCATTATGGGACGTGCTGGAAAAGGATAGCGAAGGCAATGCTCTCAGTGGGGATGTAATCACCGTCGACACCCACAATTGTTTTTTACATTCCAGCAGTAGATTAATTGCAACAGTTGGACTGAAAGATCTTGTAGTAGTTGAGACAGCCGATGCCGTTATGGTTGCATCGAAACAGCAAGTACAAGAAGTCAAAGAAATAGTTGCAAGATTAAAAAAGACCAATCGATCAGAAGCTGAAATACACCGCAAAGTGTATAGACCCTGGGGGTTTTATGATTTAGTAGATAGTGGTGATCGTCATAATACCAAACGCATCGTAGTCAAACCTGGCGCAAAACTGTCACTACAAAAACATCACCACCGCGCTGAACACTGGGTTGTGGTTAAAGGTACAGCCTTGGTCACAAAAGCAGATGAACGATTTATTGTAACCGAAAATGAATCCACCTATATTCCTCTAGGTATTGTACACTGCCTAGAAAATCCAGGCGTAATCCCTTTGGAAATGATTGAAGTTCAATCAGGTAGCTATTTAGGAGAAGATGATATTGTCAGATACAAAGATGATTATGGCCGACTTTAGGCCAATACTGCTTATTTAACGATTAGAGTACTAACAAGTAAAAATTTAGACTGTAGTTTAGGTTAGCTTATCAAGCGTAGCGTGATAACGTAACCCAACTTACATTTTTAAGATATTGTTTATTCAATTATTATTCCTTTAGGCTTTGAGACGTGCATAAAATAACCGAAACAATTAACTTGTAAGAAAAGCATTAAGTAAAACTAAAGCTAATCTTTTATCCTTTTTTTACTTTGAATTAACAGTTACGTAGCTGGCTATGCAGCTATTGCTACACGACTAAAGACAAACAAAAATCCTGCCCAATTGGTAGTTAATATACTGCGAGCTACCTAATAACATGCATACAAACAAGAAAAATCATAGGAGACCAAGTGATTAGAATATTTCGGCATTATTTGTCCAGTGCCTATCTGGGATTATTTTTTGTAGAACTTTGTGTTTTGTTTGCTGCTATGTATTTAGGTACAGAACTGCGTTTTTTGTACAGTACCTCATGGTATTCAGATGATTATATTATTCTTTCCAGTTTGATTTTTTCACTGGTGACTACAACGTCTAATGTGGGTATTGGCCTCTATCGACGTAGTTTAAGTTGGGATGATTACCATTTATTACCAAGAATAGGTGTCAGTTTTGTCTCATCAATGATTGTATTGTTGATAATCTATTATTCATTTCCCGAATTTACAATAGCCCGTAGTGTATTGCTATACACCTTTGCCATGGCCTTATTCGGAATGCTTTTTTGTCGATATTTATTTTATACTTTTATAAATAACAAAAGTTTAAAAAAGAATGTTCTTGTCATTGGAGCAGGAAATAATGCCAATCACTTAATAAACAGTAACAATGATTATATGCATTGTAGCTTTGATATTGTTGCATGCCTAGCACTTAAAGAGACTGAGGTGGTAGTAAAGAGTCATCAAGTTATTTCAGAATATGAAAGTATTTTTTCCATTGTTAAAGAATTTGATATTGATGAAGTTGTATTAGCATTAGATGATAGGCGTTGTTCTATTCCCATGGATGATTTATTAGATTGCAAAGTCTATGGAATTGATGTGATTGATTTATTGACTTTTTATGAGAGAGAAAAATCAATGATTGATTTAGAGAATATTTACCCCAGTTGGTTTGTGTTTTCTGATGGATTTGCAAATGGCGGACTTAGAGTCTTTGGTAAAAGAACAGTGGATCTTATTGCAAGTACACTTTTATTGATAGTGAGCTGGCCTTTTATGTTATTGGTTGCCTGTGCAATTTATCTTGAAAGTGGTTTTAAGGGTCCCATTTTCTATCGGCAAACACGCGTAGGAGAATTGGATAAAAACTTTGAAGTTATTAAATTTAGAAGTATGCGCACAGATGCGGAATTAAATGGCGCACAATGGGCAACAGAAAATGATAACAGGGTCACACGAGTGGGTGGATTTATTCGCAAGGCTCGATTAGATGAATTACCTCAAATATGGAATGTATTTAGAGGTACAATGAGCTTTGTAGGGCCGCGTCCAGAACGACCTGAATTTGTAGATCAATTTGACAAAAAAATCCCTTACTATCGTAAAAGACATCGCGTAAAACCAGGAATAACAGGATGGGCACAATTATGCTACCCCTACGGAGCAAATGAATATGATGCGATTCAAAAACTTCAATATGATTTATATTACGTAAAGAATTACAGTTTATTTTTGGACATAACCATTATTATTCATACCGTTGAAGTCATTTTATGGGGTAAAGGCGCCCGATAGAAACAAACCCAGTCAAGCTAATTTAACACAGCTATCGAAAAAGGTGATCTTCACATTGCTAGTAAAACGTATTGGCTTCTGTTTTAGATCATTATGAATATGCTTCACCTTGATAACGCATCTGAATAATTCTAATTGAACATGTAAGAATGCATCCTGTCCTCTATTCTCGGACAGACAGACAGCCTCCCTCCTAGTGAGACGATACAATGTAGAGATAGCTTGAACATCTATCTTTTTAAGATTTACCGACCATCCCCTAGTGTTTTTTAGTGCATAGGTTTTGTCATGAGAAAAAAATAGTCATAGTAAGTTTTACAGTTATTTTATTATTTTCTTTAATAATATTGGCAAACCAACCACCAGATCTGGTAGATATCATTAATCAGCAATTACAAGCCACTCCATCATCTTCCGGTAAGCCTGCCTTTAACCTGCTTGATGCCACTCAGTTTACAAACTCAATGTATCCCTGGTTAGGTTCCAGTTACTATAGCTCCCGAAGAACAGTTGCCAGGAGAATAGGATAATACAAACGCCCCACCTGATGAATTTAATATTAAACAAGCCCTTTTAAAATATAGGGAAAAAAGAAGAATAATTTTAAATATACCCTCCTGGCAAATAGATTATGAAAAAATTGATGGCACCCTAACGAAACTTCATATCGAATGGTATTTGCAAGTTTTAAAATGGGCAAAAGAGATTTTACCTAGCACAAATATTGTGCCTACTAGGCATTCCTTATTCCCCCTCGGATGCACTCAAGTCAACAAAAGAAAATATGCAAAATTACTAACTTGTCAACGAATATTTTAAACCTGTGATGAATGCTTCAGATACATTGTACCCGTTGTTTCAGATATTTAATGACAAGAAAAGTGATTTATCATATCAAATGGGCGTGCAATGATATATTGTAAAAATATCAGGAAAGCCCGTATTTCCTGTTATTTCTCATAAAGACATAGGAGAAAATTCAGCTTTTAGGAACTTTATATCAGTTGATTTTATCAAACAACAGTGTCTATTTATACGTAACAATGCAGACGGTATGGTTTGGAGGTCTGCAAAAAATGAAATGTGGAATAATGATTGGTATGAAGCGGTAGCAAATCATTGTTTTTTATGCAGTCAAAAAATAAATTGTAGTCTGGAGGCTGTGAGAACGAAATCAAGGAATTATCATGCAAGACATTGATTCCTTTCCACAACAACAATTATTACTATTTTTAGCTTACCAACCTACGGATTCACCTGATAACTAGTAGAATAGCTTTTCCCTTGGGTACAGACATCTCTACTGGTCGGTTTTTCACATGATGTATCGCTAAATTCAGCTTTCAACACACCTGCTTTTCTAGGTATGAAATAAAATCTAAAGTTAGGATCTGCACTAATGGCAATATCAATTTTTGCAGTCAATACCGGCTTCCCATCAAAGGTTACCTTTAACTGATCCACAAAATGAGACTTTTTAATAAAGCGCGTCACTTGATCCATTTGCATTCCAGTAATATTAGGATGACTAATTAATAACTGTGTCAATGTGGGCTGTCCGGTTTTCAACTCTTTATTCAATTTAAATTTCATTTTCCCCAGACGTTTCATTGCAGCATCCAAATCTGCACCTATCGGAGCTGAACAGCCTCCACTGGCTTTAACAAATTTTTTGACCATATAAATCTTGCCATCATTCATTTCAGCAACCGCTCTAATATAGCTGTATGAGTTTACCCGTATTCGCATAGCCAAATCTGCCCTCCCACTTTCTGGGGTAAATTCAAACTCACCCACAAACGGATAAGGATTTTTATCGACAAAAACGGTGATTTTTTTAATATATTTGTTTTTAGTCTGAACAATTTTACTGGTGATTTTCAAAGGTACCAAGGCTGGGTCTTCCGCTCGATAAGGTGCCTCTATAGCAATCACATCATCAGATTCCTTAATTGATTTTCCTGAATAATACTGTTTTTTTATTAGATTATTCCAGGTACTATTATCTTTAGCAGCAGTTGCCAGTAATGGAATCACGAATAATATAAAAAAAACTATTTTTTTCATTGATCTGTTCATTTTTGCCTCTTTTTTAAAATTTACTTTTTTGATCCGGAATTGATTTTTAGAATCAGGAGTGGGGTTTAATAAGTTCCGGAAGTTTGGCGCAGAACTTTGCGCTTCACAGGCGTGCTAATAAAATAGGCTACGCAACTTATGTGGAGTCAAAAAGCAAGTCAAAATCCGCAAGTTATTAAATTCTCACTCCTTAGAGTCACTTGCAAAACTATTTAATATCTTACTCAACACTATATGTTGTGTTTATTTATAAAATAAATCACAAGATATAGATGGCGATGCAAAAATTGGTTAATTTTTATACAGTTTTGCAAGTGGCTCCTTAGTGTGAGGATTTAATCTTCCCACTCCAATTCAGCAAAGGATGTTGTAACATTTCTTTTATGGAACTGGTCAAATAATTTCCACTTATTCTGCTCAGAAAGACCTACTTTTTTAACCGCATCCTCCAGAAACAATCCTTGTGCAATCATTTCTCGAATCTCTATCAATAAAGTATTTAAATAAGTTTTTTCAGCCTGCATGCCTTCTGGCCAATTAGTGACTAGTGATCCGTGGCCTGGAATTACTGTTTTATAGTGGTTTTTCCCCATGCGTTTTAATTCACTTAACCAGCCCTTAAGACTACCATCAATGACAGGCAGATGATCAATAAACAATAAATCAGACATCCAGATGGAATTAGTTTTTTTATCAAAAACGGTTAAATCATTATCTGTATGAGCTGTTGCATGGGCTGTGAGGATTATTTTTCTGCCTCCCAGGTCAATAATCATATGATTATTGACCGCTATATCCGGTGGAATAATATGTCTGGAATTGATATTGATATCTAATTGCTCTGCTGCTTTATCAATATAATATTGCCCTCGCATGGCCATTGCTCTAGCCAAATTTTTATGACCAACAAATTTTACCCCAGAACTTTTAAATGCAATATTGCCATAGATATGATCAGGATGTACATGCGTATTAATCACATAACAGATGGGTTTTTTTGTGGTTTGTTCTATGGTTTTTTTTAAGGCATAGCCTTGATTAGGATTTCCACCTGTATCAATGACGGCAACACAAGATTCTCCAACAATAAAACCAATATTAGCAATTGCCCCATGATTTTCAGTATCAGGCATTTGATGCTTGCCAAAATGTACGAATATTCCACTGGCAACTTGAACTATTGGCAATGCGCTTACAGCCAAAATACAATTTGAAGCTAGTAGACCTGTAATAAATAAAATTATTTTCAATTTAACACCTGTTTTTGTTTATATTAATTAGGGAGTTGGAAATAAATAATCATCCATTATTGAGTAGGATTTTTGGTATCCG
>CAYNRB010000166.1:0-7197 GCA_964399475.1 uncultured Methylomarinum sp. | reverse complement strand
TGCAGGACCTGAGTGCATCAAAGTCATTTCAGTTACAGGTCAAGTATTGCGAATAAACCCTGCAGGACTGGAATTGTTCGAGTCTCAGGATAATCCATCAGCTATCCTCGGAAAAAAAACTGAAGATTTAATTATTCCTGAAAATCGGTTAGCCTTTCAGGAAATGAATAATCGGGTATTGAAAGGAGAATCAGGGGTACTTATTTATCAGATTGAAAGCCTGAAAGGACATCTTCGCTGGGTAGAGACTCATGCTGTACCTTTTATTGAACCATCATCCGGTGAAACGACAATCCTTGCGCTATCAAGAGATATCACTGAAAAAAAACATAACGATGAAAAAATATGGAAATATGCCAATTTTGACTCACTCACCCAGTTACCCAACCGAAGATTATTTAATGATCATTTGACGCATGAAATTAAACTATCCGATAGAAGCCAAACTCCGCTGGCTTTACTGTTTTTGGATCTTGATCACTTTAAAGAAGTGAATGATGAATTAGGTCATGGAGTGGGTGATAGCTTATTAATAGAAACCGCACAGCGAATCACTTCATGTCTTAGGGAAAGCGATATTGTTTCACGACTCAGTGGTGATGAATTTATCGTGATTCTATCTGAATTAGAAGATAAAAATACCGCAGAACGCATTGCTGAAAAAATTATCCATATTTTGAATCAACCCTTTCAACTAGGAGACGAAATAGCCTATATTTCTGTCAGCATTGGTATTGCCCTTTATCCAGATGATGCCAACAGCAGCCATGATTTGCTAAATAATGCAGATTTAGCCATGTATAGTGCTAAAAAAATGGGTCGGAACCGTTTCAGTTATTTTACTCAGTCTATGCAGGATGCTGCCTTACAAAGACTGCAATTATTAAAAGAATTGCGAGTAGCCGTGAGTCAAAATCAATTTCAGTTACGCTATCAACCTATTATTGAACTAACTAGCGGAAAAATTAAAAAAATCGAAGCATTAATTTGCTGGAATCATCCTACTGGAAAACGGGTCAGTCCTGAAGAATTTATTCCGATTGCAGAAGAATCTGGTCTAATGGTTGAAATCGGTGATTGGGTATTTGAGGAATCAATAAGGCAATTAGCCAGTTGGCAAACGAAATTTAATAATCAACTTCAAATCAGTATTAACAAATCGCCTATCCAATTTAATTTGCGTAATGACCAATATGACTGGTTGCATTTATTGGATAAATACAATGTCAAAGGTGAAAATATCGTCATAGAGATTACTGAAAATCTATTACTGGATACTTCTGAATTTGTTTTCAAACGTTTGAAGGAATACCATGATCAGGGAATACAGATAGCCATTGATGACTTTGGAACAGGCTATTCTGCCCTATCCTATTTAAATAAATTCGATATTGATTATTTAAAAATTGATCGATCCTTTATTCAAAATGCAACACCCAATTCTAACGATATGGCCTTAACAGAAGCCATAACAGTGATGTCTCATAAATTAGGCTTCAAGGTTATTGTAGAAGGCATAGAAACTGAACAACAAATGAAATTATTAAAAGCTGCTGGATGTGACTATGGACAAGGCTATCTATTTTATAAGCCTATGTCAGCAAAAGAACTGGAGTTGATTTTTGAGAAACAAAAGTAATTTTATTTTCTAGAATCTATATTAAGGAACGAGGATTTAATAATATGCGAAAGTTTGACGCAGGATTTTTGTTCGTCTTCAAGGCGTAGCAACAGGCGCATAGCAAGCTACGCAACTGTTGCTACAACGCAGAAGACGGACAAAAAGACAAGTCAAAATTCGTATATTATTGAATCCTCGTTCCTAAGGAACTTGCAGGAAATTTCTTGAAAAACTGACTGAAATCAGTTGATATAAAAAAAACAGAGCCAGCCTAATATTTAGATTGTACTGAGCAAGTAAAAAAACAATCTCCCACATACGCCGTTTCGTACCTTCGTCCTTGAACCGGAGGTTCAAGTGGAGGCTTCATCAGCATTTCGGGCTTCCCGCAAAGCAGGCATGCACTCCAACACTGGAATCAGCTTCCGGGGTAAAAACAGGTTCAGGAAACACCCAGCACTAATCGAACGCCGCAGGAGATTGTCTGCTGTATTCTAACTGGATTTAGAAATTTTCTAAAACGTTTTCTATTTTATGACGTAAATTAGCTAACTGACCTGATATTTTATCAGTCGATATTTCAGGTTTTCTCTCCTGTATCATATGCAATTCATGAGTCAGGTTTAGTGCAGCCATTACGGCTATTCTATCGGTACCATTCACCGTGCCACTATCACGAATTTCGCGCATTTGCTCATCTAGTTCATGAGCAGAACGAATTAAAGTATCTTGTTCATCTTCAGAGCATGCCACTCTATAATCTTTACCTAGAATCTTAATTGATACTGGGTGTAATTTTGTGTCTTTATTCATGAACCATGTTCCATTGATTTCAAACGAGTAATCATAGCCTCAACTCGGATTCGGGCAAGCGTGGTTTTTTCCAGTAATTTTGCTTTTTCTTTTACCAGTTCATCCTGTTTGACTTTTAAGCTATTATTTTCACTTTTTATTGAATTAAACTTTTCAATTAGAGAATCTAGCTTATATTCCAGGTCTTTTAGTTCTGTTGACGAATCTTGTTCTAAATCAGACATGAGCATTTGTGAGAGAGTAATATAACTTTCAAGAGCGTCATTTTATTAAAAAAAACGACTGTATTTTGCTTGTTTAAGGTTGCCGCTAAAAACTAGCCGCTATAAGCACACAAAGTAGACATAAAACAGTAACAATAATTCCTGTTTGTGAATAACAATGGTAGCATAAGACAATTATTTTGTTAGCTCTTATTGAGTTTTCCAGGAATTTATGGCGCATCAAACGATAAATAAAATTTTTCAGATAAATGAATCAGAGATTACCGCATCAGAAGCCCATGGTGTTGCAACGGGTATGCTCTGCATAAAAATTGAATCTGAAGCAGCAAATTGGCTGACTGAACTATTTCCGGAAAATATTGTTTTGCTGGACGAGGATAAAACAATTTTGATAACACTGTTTGAACAAACTCGCAAGCTATTGAGTGAAGACGATTTTTCTTTCCGATTTGATCTTTTTTTACCGGGTGATGATGAACCATTACAGTATCAACTGGAATCGCTACGATCTTGGTGTGAAGGTTTTTTGTTTGGAGTAGGACATAATTCTTCAGCATCTGATTGGTCAGCTGAAACCAATGAAATCATGAAAGATATTGTTGAATTCACAAAGCTGGATGCAAACGTTGATGATGAAATAGATATTGACGAAGATGAAATAAATGAAAATGAAGCAGCATTAATTGAAATTCAGGAATATTTAAGAGCCGCTGTCATGCTTTTAAGAGATCAGTTTATTGAAGAAGATAACCAACAATCATAGTGACAATGAAGCAAAGCGAATTTAAAAACCGCCGCCTGGCGTTAATGGAACAAATCGGCACTGGAAACATTGCCTTGATAGCAAGTGCATCGAATCAGACACGAAATCGGGATGTCGAATTTCCGTATCGACAAGACAGTGATTTTTTTTATTTAACGGGTTTTAATGAACCTGATTCCTTGGCTGTATTTATACCTGGCAGAGAACAAGGCGAGTATATTTTATTTTGTCGGGAATTTGATCAAAAAAAAGCCTTATGGGTAGGTGCACATGCGGGACTTGAAGGGGCAACCGAACATTATGATGCAGATGATTCATTCCCAATAGATGATATCGGCGATATTTTACCGGGAATGCTTGAAAACAAGACTAAGGTTTTTTACCCGATGGGTCGAGATGGCGAGTTGGATCTTCAGATACTGGAATGGATCACCCATTTAAGGAAACAATCCAGAAATGGAATTAACGCGCCAGGAGAATTGGTTTCTTTAGAACACATTCTGCATGAAATGCGACTCTTTAAGAGTCCGGCAGAACTTGATTTAATGCGTAGAGCGGCAGAAGTTTCCTGCAAAGCCCACACACGAGTCATGCAAAAATGTACAGTGGGAATGTATGAATACCAGATAGAAGCAGAAATGATCTATGACTTTATGCAACAGGGTTTAAGAGCCGTCGCCTACCCTTCAATAGTCGCAGGTGGAAAAAATGCCTGTGTTCTGCATTATATTGAAAATAAAGACAGCTTAAATGACGGTGATTTATTATTGATTGATGCAGGTGTTGAATGTGATCATTATGCTTCTGATATTACTCGAACTTTTCCTGTTTCTGGCAAATTTAGTCCCGCTCAAAAACAATTATATCAATTGGTGCTAGATGCACAGTATGCGGCTATAGAGCAAATCAAACCAGGCGTTCCTTGGAACAAAGCACATGATGTTTCTGTAGACGTGTTAACTCGAGGGATGGTTGAACTGGGTTTATTGGAAGGTGATGTTTCAAAACTGATTGAAGATGAAAAATACAAACAGTTTTATATGCACCGAATAGGCCACTGGTTAGGCATGGATGTTCATGATGTAGGGGATTATAAACTAGAAGATGAATGGCGCTTACTTGAACCCGATATGGTTTTAACCATCGAACCGGGTTTATATATTCCAGTTAACTGTACAACTGTAGAAGAAAAATGGCGAGGTATAGGGATCAGAATTGAAGACGATGTTTTAGTAACTCGACAGGGACATGAGGTATTAACCCAATCTCTGGTTAAAGAAATTGACGAAATTGAACGCTTAATGGCAAGTTAATACAATGCAGAATGATTACGATATTATAATTGTTGGGGGTGGTTTAGCGGGTAACTGTTTGGCTCTTGCCCTTAAAGATTATGGATTACGCATTGCACTGATCGAAGCCAATACCCGAGAGCAATTACAAAACTCACCTGCCGGTGATAGAGCATTAGCCTTATCCGCCGGGACTATTAAAATTCTACAGGCATTAAATGCTGGAAAAGGCATTAAAAAAAAGGCCACAGCTATAAAAAACATCCATATCTCAGATCGGGGACATTTTGGAAAAGCCCGTTTATCTGCCAAAAAAGAAAGCGTTGAAGCTTTGGGTTATGTGATTAGTGCCAGAGACATTGAAGCGCATGTTGCCAGCCTGGTTGAAAAAACCGAATTAGTACAGATAAACCCAGCTAGAATTATGGGATTAATGTCCGGCTTGGAAACCGTCAATGTCAGTTTAAAACAAGACGGCCAATCCATTAATTTAACAGCCAAGTTATTAGTCGGAGCTGATGGCAGTCAATCAACAGTCCGTCGATTACTGGATATTCCACAGCAAGTAACCCAATATGCTCAAACGGCATTGGTCACCACTGTTAAAACCTCAATACCTCATAACAATGTAGCTTTCGAACGATTTACAGAATCTGGCCCGTTGGCCGTATTGCCAGTATCTGGCAATCACTGTTCTGTTGTCTGGACTCGAAGCAAAGAAGATGCAGAAGATCTTATCAGCGACAATGAGGAAGATTTTATAACAAAATTGCAAGACTGTTTTGGCTATAAATTAGGAGTTCTTTCATTAGCCGCGCCTAGAAGAGCATTCCCATTAAGCCTGATCCGGGCAGAAAGCATGTTTTCAGGGCGTACTGTTATTATTGGAAATGCGGTTCATCAACTACATCCGGTTGCTGGACAAGGGTTTAATTTAGGTATTAGAGATGTGGCTCAATTAGCAGAAATGATTATTCAACAACATCAATTAAAAGCTGACATAGGCGCTTCTGAATTTTTAAACCGCTATTCTCAAGCAAGAAAAAAAGATCATGACCAAACTATTGCATTTACCGACAATTTAATCAAAATATTTTCTTCAGACTGGCTACCGCTGGCAGCTGCAAGAAGTATAAGTCTGACAGTTCTTGATCATATCCCCTTTGCAAAATCAATTTTATCACAACATGCCATGGGCTTAGCAGGACGTATACCTAGAGTTGGTCTCAGGAAATAAACATGAAACAGGAAGAAAAAAAACGTTTTGAAGTCATTATTGTAGGTGGTGGTTTAGTCGGTGCAACAACGGCTTGTGCCTTGGCACAAGGTGGTGTGGATGTTGCTATATTAGATATGTTTAATCCACAACGAAGCTGGACAGACGATTCCGTTGATTTACGCGTTTCAGCCTTAACCAAAGCATCAGAGAATATATTACAAACGCTGGGAGTCTGGACAGGAATTAAACAACTGGGACTTTGTGCTTATAAAGACATGCGAGTCTGGGATGCAAAGGCAGATGGTGAATTGCATTTTGACTGTGCAGATACTGAATTTAATGAATTGGGACATATAGTTGAAAACCGAGTTACCGTTGCAGCGCTATGGAATAAGTTAGAAAGTTTATCTACAATAACCTGTATAACTGATGCCAAAGTAGCAGATATGGATTTGTCAGAAAATGGACGAAATTTAACTCTGGAAGATGGACGAATTTTTGAAGCTGATTTAATTATTGCAGCAGATGGACGAGATTCAGGGTTACGCTCCATGGTTGGTATTGACATAACTGGTTGGCCTTATCGGCAAGATGGTCTAGTAGCAACGATTACTACCGAAAAAAACCATCAATTTACAGCCTGGCAACGTTTTTTAGACGAAGGCCCATTAGCCTTTCTTCCCCTGAGAACCGGACAATGCTCAATAGTCTGGACATTATCAACAGAAACGGCAAAAGCTTATTTACAACTTAGTGATTCAGACTTTTTAAATAAACTGGAACAAGCCTCAGCCGGTATTCTAGGTGGCATGTTAGAGACAAGCTCAAGAGCCGCATTTCCGTTACGTTTTCAATATGCTAATAGTTACACCGATAAAAGTTTTGCACTGGTTGGAGATGCCGCACATGCCATGCATCCTTTAGCAGGACAAGGTGCCAATGCAGGGTTACTGGATGCAGCTGCATTAGCTGAATTAGTCATTAAAACCAAACAGGCAAGCAGGCCATTAACCAGTAGAAGATTTTTACGCCAATATGAACGTTGGCGTAAAGGTGATAATTTACTGATGATGACCAGCATGGATGTAATCAACAGAACTTTTTTATCAACAACGCTACCTTTAGTTTCATTACGCTCAACCGGAATGAATCTGATTAATAAAACCGCCAGTGTAAAATCCCTATTTAACAATCATGCAATGGGTTTAAGAGACGATCTCCCTGCATTAGCAAACAAACAAATTTGCTGGTAAATAAACTTAATC
>CAYNRB010000165.1:0-7198 GCA_964399475.1 uncultured Methylomarinum sp. | reverse complement strand
TGAAGTAAAAAAAGAAGCTGAAGTAAAAAAAGCTGACGAAGAAAAACAAAAACCAGCAGAAAGCAATTCATAAGATTTAAACCAAGAATTTAAGAGGATAATCATGGCTAGTAACATGAGACGTAAAAAAATGAGTTCCTTTGTAGGAGAAGGAGCACCCGTGATAGATTATAAAAATCTAGATTTATTAGGCGAATATATTACAGAAACAGGAAAAATTGTTCCCAGTCGTATAACAGGAACGCCTGCAAAATATCAAAGACAATTGTCAAAGGCCATTAAGCAAGCGCGTTATGTTGCTTTGATGCCATTTTGTGATTCGCATAGTTAATTAAAGGGATAGGCATCAGTGAAATTTTTAGCGGCTTATATATTAAGAGGGCGGATGCAGGCAATGTTGGTTGCTTCGTCTTTAGCGTTACTATCTTTACTTTTGCCTCCCGTCAGTATCGTAAGTTCTGCTTCTATTTCATTAATTACTTTGAGAAGAGGCGGAAAAGAAGGGCTATTTGTACTTATTTGCTCTTGTTTGTCAGTTGCATTATTAGGATTTTTCCTTTTTAGAAATTTTCAATTTGCATTACTTTATGGTTTAGTCTTATGGTTTCCCATCTGGATAATTTCGATTATTCTTAGAGAAGGAAAACATCTGTCTGTTGCTATTGAGATTGCTGTTTTGCTTGGTGCAGTGGGTATCGTTGTCTTTTATTTGTTTGTAGATGACCCTGCTTCATTATGGTATATGATGTTAGGTCAAATGATTGAGCAAATGATCGAAACAGGAACAGAAGTTGATGTTTCGATAGATCAAGTAAAACAGACTATTCAGATGTTTTCTCGGTATATGACTGGGGGGATAGCTTTAGGCTCAGTTTACGGCCTATTATTTGGCCTGTTTCTGGCTCGAATGTGGCAAGCTGCTTTGTATAATCCAGGTGGTTTCAGAGAAGACTATTTATCATTAAGAGTGCATTCAAAAGTCGCTACTATAAGTATTATAGTTGTTGCTCTTGCCTGGTTGATGCCTGGTACCATTTCTGAAATATGCTGGAATATTAGCATTCTGTTTATTGTTTTGTATACATTTTCTGGAACTGCAATACTACACACCGCTTTCTCTCAAATGAAAGCGAAGCGTTTTATGGTTCCATTTCTGTATATAATATTAATTTTGGTTCCTCATTCTATAGCTGTAGTGCTAATCGTTGGATTTGTAGATGTCTGGCTGGACTTACGAAATAAATTTTCAAATAAATCAGGAACCTGATGTTCTTGAATATTCGATGTAAAATCGATGTAAGGGGTATATAAAAATGGAAGTTATTCTTCTGGAAAAAATTTCTAACTTAGGGGATTTGGGTGATAAAGTATCTATCAAATCGGGTTATGGTAGAAATTATCTAGTTCCACAAGGTAAAGCTGTTGCTGCAACAGCTGATAAGATTAAAGAATTTGAAGCGCGTCGTGCTGAACTTGAGAAAGTCGCTGCTGATAAACTGGCTGCGGCAACAACTCGTGGCAATGCATTAGAGAGATTAGAAGTTGTAATTACTCATAAAGCGGGTGATGAAGGTAAATTGTTTGGTTCTGTAGGCACTCAAAATATTGCTGAAGCTATTACAACAGCAGGCCAAAAAGTTGATAAGCATGAAGTAAGACTGCCAGATGGCGTTATTCGTCAAGTAGGTGATTATCAGATTGATATTAACTTGCATACAGATGTAGTTGTTACAATGACCATAGTTATTGCTGCTGAAGCTTAGGGACGTACCTGTGAAAACTTTCACAAACGTTATCTTCTGGTGTTTATATAGCAAAATATTAACATGGTTTGCTGATTCTATACTTGCCATCGAAATTTTTATTGATAACAATATTCATGTGAAAGTTTTCAACATTCCATTATATCTAGTTAAAAGCCATAGATGATCATCGTAACTGGAGGTGCCGGATTTATTGGTAGCAACCTTATTTTAGGCTTAAATCAACGTGATTGCGATGAAATATTAGTGGTTGATGATTTAACTAATGGTCTTAAGTTTAAAAATTTAGTCAATTGCCAGATAGCAGATTATCTTGATAAAAAAGATTTTCTAAAAAAACTGGAAAATGGTTTTTTTCAAGCAGAGTCTATAGAAGCGATCTTTCATCAAGGTGCTTGTTCCACCACTACAGAGTGGGATGGGCGTTATATGATGGAAAATAATTACGAATATACTAAAAGCTTGTTTCATTATTGTCAGGCTCATAAAATACCGTTGATTTTTGCTTCCAGTGCGGCAGTGTATGGTTCTGATATTCATTTCAAAGAACAACTAGATTATGAAGGTCCATTAAACGTTTATGGATATTCAAAATTTCAGTTCGATCAATATTGTCGTAGGTACCAGGATAAATTAACAGCTCAAGTAGTAGGACTACGTTATTTCAATGTTTATGGCCCTCACGAAGAACATAAAGGTGGTATGGCCAGTGTTGCATATCATTTAAACAATCAAATAAAAGAGACTAATGTTGTAAAGCTATTTGAAGGAACTGATGGCTATGGTAATGGCGAGCAACGACGTGATTTTATTTATGTGAGTGATGTTGTTGATATGAATCTGTGGTTTTTGGATAATCTGCAAGTTTCAGGAATATTCAATATTGGTACAGGGCGAAGTCAGACATTTAACGATGTAGCCAATGCCGTTTTAGCGTATCATCAAAAGGGACAACTTGAATATATTCCCTTTCCTGAGCATTTAAAAGGCTGTTATCAAAGCTTTACCGAAGCCAATTTAGAAAACCTTCGTGCGACAGGATGCGAGCATCAATTTAAATCGGTAGAAGAGGGTGTCCATTTGTATATGGAATGGTTAAATAGATAACATTCTTTTTGTGCAACATCTTTCCCCATAGCATTTTATGCACTTTGTTTATACTTCTCTTTTTTATTTAATACTCCCCTTTATTCTACTTCGTTTATTTTGGCGTGGTTTTAAAGCACCAATATACAGAAAACGTTGGCTAGAACGTCTAGCTATATACAAACAACAGTATCCTAACAAAGTTATCTGGTTTCATGCAGTCTCTGTAGGTGAAGCAGAAGCCGTATTTCCTTTGATAAAACGAGTTCAACAACGCTATCCTGAGAACCCTATTCTGGTTACAACAACAACACCTACTGGCTCCTCAAGAGTCGAGGCTATTCTCGGTAATTCAGTTTCTCATGTCTATTTACCTTATGATATACCGATAGTTATTAAGCGTTTTTTGGTCATATTTAAACCGAAAATTGCGATTTTTATGGAAAAGGAGATCTGGCCCAATCTTTATGCCCAATCTTCCCAAAACAACATTCCAATAATGATTGTTAATGCAAGATTATCTGCCAATTCTGCTAAGGGTTACAAAAAAATACCCTCGTTAATTGTACCTGCATTAAGTCACGTTAGCTGGATTGCAACTCAAACTGAAGAAGACAGGCAACGATTTGTTGACATTGGAGCTCAGGAAAAATTGACTAGTGTTACAGGCAATATGAAGTTTGATTTAGAGCTAGATGATAACATTGTTCTGCGGGCAAAAAACTTAAAAAAACAACTGTTTAATAAACGCTTTGTTTGGATAATAGCAAGCACCCATAAGAATGAAGAAGCCATTTTTCTAGAGATTTATCCGGCGTTAAAAAAACAGATTCCAGAATTGCTACTAATGATTGTTCCTAGACATCCAGAGAGATTTGACGAAGTCAATCAGCTGGCAAAAAACATGCAACTGAATACCTGTATGCGTAACTCTGAACAAGAATGCAAGACTAATACAGATGTTTATATCGTTAATACCATGGGTGAATTGAAAATATTTTATGGAGTGGCCGATATATGTTTTGTTGGGGGAAGTATGGTTCCAGTAGGAGGGCATAATATTTTGGAACCTGCTGCGATGAATGTTCCGATTATGTTTGGCCCTTATATGGTTAATTTTAAGCAAATAACCCAGCATATTCTAAATTTGGGTGCTGGAATACAATGTGAAGACAAGTTAAAAATAATGGAAACTGTTTTACAATTATATAATGATGAGGCGTACAGAACAGAAATTGCAACTAAGGCTTATCGCTATTTTAAAAATAATCAAGGAGCTGTTGAAAGGGTGGCTGAATTAATTTTCCATCATTTAAATTAGGGAATAGTTTATAAATGAAGTTTCCTAATTATTTTCGTCATGACGTATAATATAAAGAGAAACCATTAAAATTGGGATTTACTCTATTCAGATCAACGGCAGTTAAAATAACAAAGCCTTATGAATTGCTGATTCTGTTATTTTTAAAACGGGGAAACTTCAGGTATATAAGTGATGAGGTTTTATATATTCACACTGTTTAACGGACTTTAGACCGCTCTACAGTAACAAAATCCTATAATTAATATTACCTTAGTGTTAAGTATTATCTAGCCTAAAGGTGTTTTATTTTTCTGCACCTCTATAATGTAATGAAGAAATTTGTTCCGAGATAATACCCATTAAAAAAGTGATAATAGATGTACTAAATAATAGGGCACTCATATTAGTAAATCTATGCTCAGTAAAATACGAAAAACCATAATACCCCAGACCTGTTAGAAATAATACCGAACTTATAGGCAAAAATAAACGCATGGGAGAAAACAAAGCACCAATTTTTAATATGATAATAAAAAAACGTGTGCCATCTTGTAGAATTTTTATATGACTTTTACCTTCGCGTTTTCCTGCATTGATTGCTACATAGCCGACAGGAAAACCGGAGCGGAAAAAAGCCATGGTACTGGTTGTCGGGTAGGAAAAGCCATTAGGCAGGAGGTACAGAAATTTTTTAAATTTATCCGCTTTGACCACACGAAACCCTGAGGTTAAATCTTCTATTCTTTTACCGGTCATCATTGAAGCGAATTTATTATAAAATAAATTACCGAAGCGCCTGATAAGAGAGGCATGTGTATCAACTTTTCGTGCACCCACCACCATATCGTAGCCCTCGTTCATTTTTTCCAGTAATTTAGGAATATCTTGGGGGTCATGCTGTCCATCAGCATCCATGAAAACAAAGAGATCTCCCGTAGCATTTCTCGCCCCCGTTTTTATTGATGCACCATTACCCTGAGAATAGGGGTGACTAATGACTTTTACATCTACTTGTTGAGCAATGGTTTTTGTGTCATCAGTAGACCCATCATTAACTATCAATATTTCAGCATTTGGCATTACCTTTTTGAGACTGCTAAGTACGCCTGGCAGGTTTTTTGATTCATTTTTTGCGGGTAAAATAATGCTGATTTTCATGGTTTTATAATTAATTGGTATTTTGGGTTTCTGATTATCAATTCAGAGGGATTAATTTTTCTACTGCATTTATTTCTTCTTCTATTTTTTGTTTGTAAAAAACATGGGTGGGTAATTGGTTCCTGGCTTTTTTAAGATAAACACGGGCTTCCTTATACAAACCAGCTGTTCGAAGGTTTTCCGCAGCAAAAATAAAATAATAGGCATCTGGGTTATACTTTATTGCTAACTCAGTTTCTACCATTGTACCGTTTAAGTCTCTATCCTCACGGTACATCATTGCAATGAAAATATGTAAATTCGCTAATTCTAGTGGGCTGATTGTCTTATGTTTTTTATTGATCATTGCATAAGCTAGACTGTACAGATCTTTTCGAGTTAAGACAGGGCAATATTTATTTTTTTCCAACACGATCAGTTTATTTAAATTATCTTGTATTGAAGTATCCCAATTAAATTTTCCAGTATGGTTAATTACCTTATCAATTTTAGAGCGTTCTAGTGTGTTTTGTAAACAATTCACCTGCAACATTTGGAAAGCTATATTTCCAGAATCAGGCAAATTAGTGTTGGCTTTATCAAGAACAACTCTTGCTTCCTGTAATTGTTTGTTTTTCAGGTACATATTAGCTAAAAATTGTGTTGCCCTTGTTGAATGGGGTGATTGTTTGAGCCATATATTTCCAGCCAGTATAGGTTGACCCCAGACGATGGTAATTTCTGATAAGGTAAAGATGGTTAATCCTGAATATATAATTAAGCCTGCTCTGATAAGATAAAATGACTTTTTCGCATAATCCCATGCAAAAAAACTAATAACGAATATAATTGATATACTTGGGAAATAATTACGATGTGCAAAAAATAATTCCAGGCTAAAAACACTTGATTCTAAGGCATGACCCGCTAAAAACCAGCTAATAGAAAACAAAATTAGGGGTTGTTTTTTTCTGAACAACCAAGAAACAGTCAATAAAATCAGCCAGAAAATAAAGCCGTAAAGTGTTGATATTGGCTCCAGTAGACTTTGTGACGCAGAAATATTGTTTTGAAATGGAGATGATAGCGCATTTGGAATTAATAATTGATATAGATAATCAATAAGAATGATATTTTCTGTCAGTAGGCGTTGTCCTAAACTGAAGGTTCTGATGTTATAGTCACCTACAATAGAATCCCATGAAAAAAAAACATAGAGTAGGATGACGATATTTGGAATGACAAGAAAACAAAACTTCCATAGTTTAAATTTTCGGGATAGAATTTGAGCGAACTGGCAAAGTAAGGTGGATTCCAGCACCAGAATGTAGAGAGGAAATAAGGCACCATTTTCTTTAGTAAAACCAGCTAATAAAGTTGTTACCATAATGGCGCCGCTCATCCTTATCAATCCAGATTTTTGATTAATAAGAAAGACTGATCGGCCATGCATATAGGCTATTAACCCCATAAACATGAATGTACTTGCCAAGGAAGTCATCCGTTGAACAATAAACAATTGGGTTGTTGCTAAAAAGGGATGCATTAACCATATGACAGTAGTAAAAAATGCAATGCCTGTAATATTTTTAAGATTGGCTTTTACTATCCTTGCCAGTTGTTTAACCCAGATAAACAATAATATTCCATTGAATAGATGAATAATTAAGTTACCCAGCTTAAAAGAAAATAGATTGTGAGGCCAATCAGCAAGATGAACCAGAAAACTCGCATGAGCAATGGGTCGACCTAATGGTCCTGACTTTCCATTAAGGACATAGTAGAGTGCAGAATTAATGTCAGTAACATTGCTCAATCCGGTAAGATTAGGCATATCATCAAACATTAATTCACTGTTTAAACCCGGATAATAAATAACAAAGCAAACAAGCAAGATAAATACAAGTAG
>CAYNRB010000164.1:0-7225 GCA_964399475.1 uncultured Methylomarinum sp. | reverse complement strand
TTAAGGTAGAGCAGAAGGCTGATTTATTAGTTATTCAATATATTCAAAGATTTTAACCACTTTTTTAACGCCAGTTTCCCGACGGGTTATTTCAGTAGCTACATGGCCTTCATTTTTATGAACCAGCCCCAGTAAATAAACGATACCACTTTCTGTGATGACTTTTACCCGGGTAGCATCAAATCCAGGTAGGTTTTTTACTTTGCTTAACGCGGTTTTTACTCTGGTTGTAATTAATGTGTCGTATGATCGTGTTTTTAGCGAGGAGGGTGGAGCGATAGTTAATTCGTTAAATACCAGTTTTACACCTTTAATTGTTCTGACTATGGAAATAATTTTGTTTCGTAAATTTTCACTTGGGGCTTCACCTGTTACTAAAACTCTTCCATTATAAGAAGTCACATTAAAATGACATTGATTTCGGATGTCTTCTTCTGAATTTAATTTGATTGTTGCACTGATTTCTATGGCTTCATCTTTAATTATGACATCACTGGTTCGACGGTCATGCAGTAATGACAAGCCTGTTATCTCTGCGCCACTGATTGCCAGTATTGAGCAGGCTGATAAACTGACAATAATAAAAATTAGGAATAAAAGCTGTTTGATCATTGGTTTATCCACCAAAAAGTTGCTGGTCTATTAAGTCGCAAAAACAATGGGTGATCAGTAAATGAACTTCTTGAATTCTTGCTGTTGAGTCTGAACTGACTCTTATTTCTATATCCGTTTCAGATAATGTAGAGGCTAATGAACCGCCTTCTTTTCCTGTTACTGCGATGATGATCATTTTTTTTTCATGCGCGGTTTTAACGGCACTTATAATATTGCTGGAGTTTCCGCTGGTTGTGTAAACCAGTAATATATCTCCAGGTTGGCCTAAAGCCCGTATTTGTTTAGAAAAAACTTCGTCAAAGTGGTAATCGTTAGCAATGGATGTCAATGTTAACGTGTCTGTCGTCAAAGCAATAGCGGGCAGAGCAGGGCGCTCACGTTCATAGCGGTTAAGCATTTCAGAAGAAAAATGTTGAGCATCTCCTGCTGACCCTCCATTCCCACAGGTCAGTATTTTTTTGTCATTCACTAGCGCTTCAACCATTTTCTGGGAGGCAAATGCAATGGATTCGCATAAGTTGTTCATAGCATCCTGTTTGGTTTGAATGCTATCGGTAAAATGATTGATGATTCTTTCTTGTAGGCTCATATTTAGAGTTATTTATTTTCTATTCCTAAGGAGTGAGGATTTAGTAAGTTTCGGAAGTTTGGCGCAGAATTTTGACTTCACAGGCGTGCTAATAAAATGGGCGCATAGGCAGGCTACGCAACTAGTTTATTAGCACGCCTGTGAAGTCAAAAGGCAAGTTAAAATTCGGAAGTTATTAAATCTTCACTCCTAAGTTTGAAATGCATTTTTAATCCAGTTGATATCCGTGTCATTAGACAGTGTAATAACATCAAAACGGACTGCGCTATTAATTCTTTTTATTTGCAGATAATATTCGGTACTGGCAATTATACGGGATTGTTTTTTAGCGGTAATACTTTCTAGTGCGCTCACATAATTAGTTTTTTTTCGGAATCTGACTTCAACAATAACCAGTGTTTTCTGGTCTCGCATGATAATATCCAGTTCACCGTATCTGCAATTAAAGTTTTTTTCAATAACTTGCAGACCTTGTTTTAGCAGATAAGTGCAAGCTAGTTGTTCGCTTTTTTCACCCCTGATTAAATGTGCAGCTTTGGGTTTGTTAAACATTGATATTTATCACTATCATTAAAGGTCAAGGTTTTGTAATACAGGTTTTCCCCCAATAAATTTAGCACAACTTAATTGACGAGAAATCCGGTTTTCCCGATCCAATGAAAGTATTCCCGTAGCTGCTGGATATTGAGTGATATCAAGTTGACCCAGTTCAGAAATAATGTTGAAAGCATCTATACCCAAGGCCAGTAGTCTTATATATTTGCTTGGAAATTGTCTTGAACTTTCAGGCAAAGATTGTTTGCTTAATTCCCCTGAATAAGCATCAGAAAACAACCACGGAATATCACAAAAGGTAATGCTGTTCAGATCTCTATCTAAGGATGAATTTTCCTGTCCACTGTATATTTTAGATGTGGCATAAACGGGAACCCGATTGGCGCGATAGAAACGTAGTTGTGGATAAATAGAACGAGCCACTCTGGGGGAGGCGGAAATGAAAATAGCGTCAACATCCTGGCGTCTTCGTTCTGTGTATTGAAGGTTTTTTGATAAGAAACGTCTAAGGCTATTAAATCGCACTCTGCTTTCATCTAGATTTAGCAGGTTTTTGATGGGTTGTGAAAAATCACTTTCTTTCGGGTTGAATGATTGCGCTTCAAGAACTATTCCTTCTGATGCTTGCCAATATTCCCCGATATAGTTAGCAATACGCTTTCCTTGTTGGGTTGCAGGTGTTAGCAACAAGGCTTTTTTATGTCCATCGTAACGAGCTTTTTCGGAAATTTGTCTGGCGTCATCAATCGGGCTTAATCCAAATTGAAATAAATTGTCTTTTGCTAGGTTTTCTACATGATTGAGAGCTAGAACAGAAACAGGAAGCTCGGTACTTAAGGCAAGTGATTGTATGTTTCTCCTGCTTAATGGGCCGATAATCAATCCAGCACCTTCTGAAATAGCTTGGTTGTAGAGATTGACAGGATTGTTCCGAGCACTATCATAAAAGCGAAAAACTGGTTGAAAATTCGATTGATTATAAGCCAGCATAAAGCCTTTTTTTATGACCTGGGCAGCCTGTGCAAATCGACCTGATTCTGGAAGTAGCAGTGCTATTGCTGAGGGTAATTTAAAGCTGTTTTTTGATCCTTGAAGATAAATTTGTAAAAAATTAGAGTTGGCAGGATGTTGTGGAAATAATCGTTTCCATTCAATAAGACTGGTTTCGAATTCTGCCGACAATGTTTTTAATTTAACATGGGTAAAAATTTGAGTTAAAGCCATCCAGCCACCTAAAACATCAGGCGCAGGAGGTTGTTTTAAAGCCAAATTTTCTTTTGATAACAATTTTAACGAATTGATAATGACGCTATTATTTTCATAACGTTGCTGGTCGTCCTTAAGCAGAGGGCTAATATTAATTCTTGCTTGCACACTTTTTATCAGATTTCCTGTTAAGGACTGAGCAAATGCCAAAGATTGATAATAGGTAATTTGTTCATTGATTGGTAATTTAAATACTTCAGTCGTGCTGAGTTGATAGAGTGCTTGTTCTGCTTCACCTCTACTCAGACTTATTTGAGCATAAAGTAAATTTAATTGGCTACGTTGTTTATCTGATAGTATTGCAGGGTTAATGGAATTAGCTTGGGATTGTGCAGCATCGCTATCTCCCGATTGAATCAATGCTTGGGTAGCCAGAAGACTGAATTGAACTTGGTAAGTAGGGTCTGATTTTGAAAGTGTCTGATACAGAACAGCGGCTTGTTTGTGTTGACCCTGTTGTATGAAAGCCTCTGCCTGATTAGTTTCATAAATGAATTGGCTAGATTGAGATTTAAGTAATTCCTTAGCGCAACCCGTCAGCATGATAAAACTGATAACAAATAAAAGGTAAGAAGAGCGATTCATGAATTTTTTAACACAGAGTAAAAGAAATGTCCGGTAAATTATACGTTGTTGCAACGCCAATAGGTAATTTAGCAGATTTTAGCTTTAGAGCGCTTGAAATTTTAAAACAGGTTGATTTGATAGCAGCAGAAGATACTCGGCATGTGAAAATGTTATTACAGCATTATGCTATCAATAATAAACTGGTGTCTCTGCATCAACATAATGAAGTTCAGGCTGCACCAGGTTTAATTGAAAAAATCAAGGAAGGGCTAGATATTGCTCTGGTTTCTGATGCTGGAACACCTTTATTAAGCGATCCAGGAATGCCGTTAGTTAAATTGGCCAAACAGGAAGGCATTAAAGTATCTCCTATACCCGGTGCTTGTGCTTTAATTGCTGCATTATCGGTTTCTGGCCTAGCTGTAACTCGATTTTCATTCGAAGGTTTTTTACCAAGAACATCCTCAGCACGAAAAAACTTTTTTACTAGCAAAAAAAATGATACGGCTACCTGGGTGTTTTATGAATCCAGTCATAGAATTTTAGCCTCTCTTGAAGATTTGGCTGAGATATTGACTGCTACACGGCGGATTGTGGTAGCAAGAGAACTGACTAAAATATATGAAACAATAGTTTATGACTCGTTAGAGAATGTGCTTGAATTGGTAAGACAGGATCGCAATATGCAAAAAGGCGAGTTTGTGGTGTTAGTTGAGGGGTTTGTGCTGGAAAAGAAGCCAGATTCAATCAGCGAAGAACAAAAAAGGATCTTGCAGATTTTATTGAAACAATCTTCTATTAAATCGGCTGTGGCAATGGCTGTTGAGATAACGGGTGCCAGGAAAAGAATCTTGTACCAGGCTGCTTTGGCGCTACAGGAAGGGGATGAATTTTAAGCCTCCGCTATCTAGCAAAAAATTATAATCTGTCTCAGTTAAATCTAGTAATTATTCAATGCTGATTAACAACAGTACCCTTCATCTGCAACTTGTTGTGAATATACCCCCACTTTTATCTGATTAGTACCAAAGTACAGTGTCGCTTTTATCCATATCGAATTAAAGTTAGTAACAGAGTTTTGAGGATGATCGCATTTTAAAATCGAGCTTACAGATTAAATGGAATCATGTTCAAACTGAAGAATTATTCATGAATGCATGGGAGAGCGCGCATGGTTATTAGCATAATTGGTGATGATATGTTCAATAGGTCATTTGATGCCGCACAGCAAAATACACGTATTGCTGTGCGTTATGTAAGAACTGATCTCAAAATAACACTTCATATAACGAGTTTTCTAGGTGTTTCTAAAGAAATTCCTGCAAACTTAACTGATATTAGTAGTAAGGGAATAGGTATAGAGTGCAATAAAAAATTATCCATTAATAAAAAACTATTTATCCGCTTGGTATTTGAAGATAATAAAAGCTTTGTGATTTCGGCAAAAACTGTTTATCAAGCAACTAATAAAAAACAATATGGCCTGAAGTTTGACAAGTTAAATAATGAACTAGCGGAATATTTGCTTGATTCTCAAAAGGAATTAAAAATTAAAATTTAAAAATGATTTTTTGAATAAGGGTGGCTGTAGTAATCTTTTGTATTCAATATGAGTTTTTTTGGTGAGGAACCTAAAAAAACAGTCAAGTTCTGTTAATAGTTTTTAAATTATTGAGGGCAAAAAGTAACCACTATAAATCATAGGGAAGTTGAAAATTTAAGGGAAGGTAGGGTGGGCAGTTTTTTTTGCCCACCAAAATTAGAGTACGCTACGGTGGGCAAAAAAGACTGCCCACCCTACAAATTCTATCAATTTTACTCTGTAACATATAGCGGATACTTCAAGCGAAACGGGGTATTCACCCCGTCTTTAACGTTTAAATTTTTAATGTTTTTAAGAATAATGATCCCCATCAGAAATTTCCAGTGATAATTCAATATTGTAGATAGATAAACGTTATGTATGGGATAAATATGCCGTACAGCCGTAGTAATTTCAACTAGTTTGAAAAAAAAGGTTTGATACGCACATTAATGGCGGAAGGCGCTATCGCTTTTCCGCCCTACGAGCGGCTCAATTTTGTTTCAAGTTTAAAGGATGGGTACTATAATTCCGCAAACGTGACCGCGCGAAGTATAAATATATTATTAAGTTTTTATCTGCTTGCTCCATTATGTTTTCAGTTTACATACAATGTCTTTTAAAATAGGTATAGCTAGTTCAAAATCATAGTTATCAATTGCTGAAAAAAGATTGGGTGTTTGATCTTGAGCTATTTTTTGTAACTCTTCTTTTAAGTTGTCAAATAGTGCGGTTGCATCTGAGTCTCCTTCAATTAATAATTTTAATAGTGTTTGGATTTCTGATTTTAAGTGTTCAATTGATTCATTAGTTTGTAGTACCTTTAAGCTTGATTGGTTGGAAACAGAAGAGCTGAATTCAAAAGACTTAAGCACAGTCATTAAATTGCTAAATTCTTCAATAAATAGCTCGAGGCTTGTGGAGTGACTTTGTCCGCTAGTTAAGAATTGCTCTAGCGAGGATGAATGTTGATGTAACTGACGAGCACCGATATTAGCAGAAACACCTTTAATGGTATGAATAATCCGCATTGCACCTTCAATGTCCTGGTTTTTAATGGCTTGCTCTAAATTTTCTATATCGTATTGATGATCCTGATAAAAATCTCTCAGAAGTTTGCTAAATAGCTTTCTATTTCCACCAATTCTTTTTAGACCCCAGTCTATATCAAGACTTTCAGAGTGATCTGGTAAGTGAATTAAATCGTTTTGATCGGGTTTTTTGATAGAAATAGGATCTTGAATTTGTGAAGTTGGCAACCAATGGCTTAGTGTATTGAAAAGTTCTAAAGGATCTATAGGTTTGGTGATGTGTTCATTCATGCCTGCATTTAAAGATTTTTGCTTATCTCCAGTCATTGCATGAGCAGTCATAGCGATAATTGGTAGGTCTTTAAATTTAGGGTTTTCTCTGATTTTCTGGCTGGCCTGTAACCCATCCATGATTGGCATTTGAATATCCATTATGACAAGATCAAACGGGGGTTTGTTAGCATATTGTTGAGAGATTTTGTTGACTGCTTCCAGACCATTAACTGCACAGCTTACGATTAAGCCGAAAGATATTAGTATTTCTTCCGCAATTTGTCTGTTGATACGATTATCTTCAACTAATAAAATTGATCCGATTAATGTTTGAGTTTTTGATGGTTTTGCTTGGCTCTTTGTGGAATTAGGTTTTATGGCATTGATAATGGAATCAAATAATGTTGAAGGTGTGGCTGGTTTTAAAATAAAACCAGCCAGACCTATTTTCTCAGCTTCAGTAATGACCTCATTCTGTGCATAAGCGGATACCATTATTATCGAAGGAATATGTTTTAGCTGGAGTTTATTTTTTATGTTTATTACTGCATCCAGTCCATTAATTTCTGGCATGGACCAATCCATAAGAATTAGATCAAAGGATTTTTCAGAGGTTTCCAGTGCTGTATAAGCTTGTTTGGCACTGGCAACTGTGATTACTTTAAAGGACATGGAGGCTAATTGATCACGAAGTACATTACGTGCTGTTTGATTGTCATCAACTACCAGAACACGTAGTCCCCTTAA
>CAYNRB010000163.1:0-7240 GCA_964399475.1 uncultured Methylomarinum sp. | reverse complement strand
AAAAAAAACTGTATTTTAGCGGACAAAGCGAGGTCTTAATAGTTAAAATTTAAACGTATCGACTATGCGTTAAAGGAAGCCCCATCATTATTGTCATTTGTTCATTCAAATACGCGTTGAATAAGTTTATTTCTATTGTTTCATCTGAGCCAACCAAACCTGTTTCAATAATTTATTGATCTTCAATAATGTTTATTTGTTGTGAAATATTTTCCAAGGAAAAATATTAACAAGAAATTCTGTACACATCCCTTAATAACCATTATTTTTCAAAAATATGCCATTCAACCTGTGTATTGATAGCATTTTTTACCAGGCGCTTTTTAGTAAAATAATTTGACCATGTCCACACTTTTTCAGTTGTGTAGACTACATTATCACTGGTCATATTTCCCAATGAATAGGGTGTTTGATATTGCCCCTGTCCAAGATTTGTATATACTATAACCCAGCCATGATTTTTAAGAAATATTTCTGCCTCATTATGATTGGGTAGACTAAAGGTATTTTTATTTTTAAAATTGAATAAAGAAACGGTTCTCGCAGGAATATTCATTGCTCGGCTTATTGCAACAAATAGATCGGAATACTCTGTGCAGTCACCATAACCCTGTTGTAAGCTTGTTAATGCCGATGTTCTTCGAGGTAATTTTTTAAAAACCAAATAATCATTGACAAATTCGTAACTAGATTTCACTTTATCTTTAAACGAGACTATATGTTTAGATAAGTTTTTTGCTATGGCTTTAATCTGTTTAGAATTAGATTCTATATATTCACTGGGAGAAATATAATTTAATAATCCTTGTTCGATTATCTCCTTTTCTGTTAGCGCTTCTGTATCTGCTAAAGTAAATGAATAATCCTTTAACTCGAGGGTAAATATTATACTTTTATTAATTTTGCTTTGCTTGGGGACATCAAAAATTACTTCGATATATTTACTTTCTTTCGAATGTTGATGTTTCTTTATTTTATATTCTAAATCGTTAATTTCTATTTTAATCAGTCTTTGATTAATTGTAGTTACAGGTATTGTTACTCGGTGAAATATCTTTCCTGAATTAGTATTTGATGTATTAGAATAAATAAAATTAGATACTAATTCTATTATTTTTGCATTAACTATTGCGGGTGATAATAATATTAATAATATAAATAATATAAGTACTTTCATTTTTTAAACTTCATTAATAAGCCCAGGGTATATTTGAAAATGTCTACAGAATAAAAACAGGGTCAGAAAATGAAACAAATCATTTTAATCGATCACATATCCTTCAATGCACCTGACCAATCCAATCCAGCCGTGTAATTACCTCTGTTTACGCCTATCAATTCAATTTCTCCTATAAAAATCAGCCCATTCTGCATTTCCAGATTATCAGAGCTTGATTGCAAAAAAGTTTGGGTTGTGTGGTTCATAAATCCTATATAAAGCCTATACATCCCTTGCTTAATATCTACTCGCGGTCGAATGACCGTTTTATCAAGAATCATTTCATTATGTTCCCATTTCGCTGGGTTATATACACCCTGAGAAACAGGATGTTGTACATAAAATTGACTTTCTTTCTGTTGATTGACACCTAATAGATGCACTTCATATCTGCCTTTCTCAAACCTAGTAGCCTGCAAAAAGACCATTTGTAATAAAAAACCCGACCCTTTATAAAAAGATTCCGGAAATGATATATGTGTAATCCATCCATTATTTTCCAGCTTGATTGGCTGAATAGTATTAATTGCATCTAATTTTGGCGATACTATATTAGGCTTACAATTTATCCATTCATTCAATATTTTTTTATCAAAATTAGATGAAAAAACCGGAAAATCAGTAGCCCTTTGCTTTATATGATTAGTATGATATTTATTATACTCAAACTCAACTAAAAGACGCTCCCCTACTCTAAAAAATTCAATACTAGGATCAAGTGCCTCGCTACGATTTTTTATATTATCTCTAATAATCTGAGCATTATTCCCTGTTGCAAGAATCGTCCGCCCATTTTTCAATTCTATTGGTATAATTTCCAAGGCATTAAATTGTCCCTGTTTAATAGTTAGCATAAAAGCAGCCTGATAGGGCATTTCATCATTCCCTTTTGCAAAATCAGCCAACAAAACCCCCATGTCATAAATAACTGGATGGCTTTTATACAACTCTATTCCCTGCATAAGATGAGATGAATGACCTAATACAGCATCATATCCCATATCAATAAAAGCATGGGCTAATGAAATAACCACTTGTGTTGGTTCAGTTGCCCAGTTTTGTGTCCAATGAGGTGAGACAATCACTAGGTCAGCATTTTTTCGCGCTTCTATATAAGCTGTATAGACAGCATCTAAAATAGACTGAGATTGAGTTTCATGAAACACGCCTGGCTTATTAATTTCAGCCGCATAAACAGCCTCATCAGCAAAGGTAAAGATACTTACAATTGCAATCACATATTCCCCTACCTGAGCATAAACAGGTTGAGATGCCTGCTGATAATTCTCCCCACTTCCGGGCGTAGCGATGCCAATACGAGAAAAGTAATTCTTTTGTTCTAATAATGCATCGGCTCCAAAATCAACCGTATGATTGTTTGCTGTAAAAACCACAGCAACATTAAGATCTACCAAAATTTCTGCCAATTCTGGCGCGCCTCTATAGTGAAAAGGTCGATACTCTTTTTTAGCCAAAACTGAACCTTTATTAGAAATCACACACTCTAAATTTAGCATTGATAAATCAGCTTCATCAGTCAGCTTTTTTAAATCATTAATTATCCATTGCGTTCCATTTGCCTCTTTGTAGGAATGCATATAACGCGTTAAAATTGTATCGCCCCCACAAAATATCTTATATGTAGGCTTAGATGCATTTTTTAAAACTTTGGCATTTATTTGTTCTATGTTTTCTATAATCGTTTGATTTTTTGGAGCCAGTTGATGTGCCTTTCGATAAAATGCGAGTGCGGCTTGATTGTTATTTTTTAACTCTAAAATCTTGCCACTATGAAAGTACACCCCGAAATTATTAGGATATAATTTTTTAGCCGAAGTAATTACTTTATAGGCTTCTACATATTTTCCGGATTCTCTATAAGAAATACATAATTTGATAAAATCGATTGCTTTAGGTTTGGAGGCAAGATCAATTGCATTATTAAAGGAATCAATAGCAGCCGGATAGTTGTTATATGCGAACTGCACCATGCCCAGCTCATGATGAGCAATGTCTAATTGACTATTCAGAAAAATAGATTTTTGTGCAGCATCCAAAGCAGATTTGTACAATCGTTGCTGACGATACATTTTTGCAAGAAAAACCAATCCTCCTGACCAATTTGGTACTTCCTGTAAGAGTGATTCTAATTTTTTTGTTGATTCTAAAAGTTTATTATTAGAAAAACTTTCAAGCACTTCGATAATTGAATTTAACAGCGTTTTATTTTTCCAAAAATCAATTTCTAAAATACCTGCAGGTAACTTATTATTTTCTAAATAATTAATAAGTAAAGGCTTTAATTGCCCAAAGGTATTAAAGTAACCCATTACATTATGCGGTGCATTAATAATGCAATGAATCTTAATATGGGAAAACTCAGAGCAATACTGTATATGATAAAAATCAGTTATTTCTTCCATCCCAAAAAAATACTCTATTCGGGTATCTTTAGCAGATTCAATCAAAGGATTAAGATCAGGATAAATTATATTATCCATTGATGCAGGATTATTAGGTAATCCTGTGTTCAATTTAACTTGTGCACTGAAAACAAGTATTCTTCCTACTTTTAATTGTAAACCAAACAATAATGCTGCATACCCCCCCATACTAGAACCGAAAGTAGTAATTTTTGTTCTATCGTAAGCTGAAACGACTTTTTCAATAACATCCTTCAGATTATTAGCATCGGTAGATAAACCAGGTATATTCCTGTTATACCAGCCTTTCGTTGGGTCACGGATAAATAACTTATTAGCAGAATATTCACTTAACAATTTATAACCCATAAAATTTATGGCATGAATTCCACTAAAAACAATGATTAATTCATCAGATGATTCATTTTGTATATAAAGGAAATTGTCATTCTGTATTAGCTCTCTATCTACCATACAATCTCCGCACCCTCAATTTATTTAATTCTCATTCCTTAATACTTTTTAAACTTTTTATTAATTTCTTCCGATAAATACTTAAAATTCAACTTGGTCATACCTTTAATAAATAGCAGATCATTGGCTGATATCGTATCAATTAAAATATCTTTCAATAATTCTACTTTAAAAAAGTGACCTTTAAACACATTAGGATTAGTTAAAGAATTGACAATTAAATCAGAATATTCGCCAACAGTATATAAAATATCTATATCACTATTATCAACATACTGCGCAATTCTTTTATGTGTTTCATCTGAAAAACTATCACTATTATGTTCGCCAGAAATTACCGCTATTTTTTTACCTACTACCTTAATTCTAGTCACATCATATAGAGCCGACTTAAGTGCTATTTCAGTTATACTAAAATGTTGATCATAAAATAAAAAGCTTTCTGTATTATCTATACTGTGTCGTCCAATATCTCCCATTGAATCCCAACCAACATTGAATTTCCTAAATTTATTTGCCGCAAGTTCCACATTCAGTCCAAGATTTGAAATAGCTAACAACAAACCAACACTAGTTAACGGCCAATGTTCCTGAACCTTATTAATTCTATAACTATAAATCTGATCATATATCCTTGCTGTGACTACCCAACCGAGATCTTCAAATTTTTTTTCTACTAAAAAACCATCTGCTGTTTTATTTTGCTCACTGTACTTAATAAAATCAACTTTTTTTCTATTTTTAACCGTTTTAATAAATTCTGTATATAAGGCGGTATCTTCATTAATAAGACAACGACCTGTTTCCACTAATCCATCCAAACTCTCAGCCTTATGATTCAGTAGGTTCTGTATCGACCCATGTGTATTCATATGTGAAATATTTAAATTTGTTATCACTGCTAGCTCAGGCTCTATTATTTTAGAGCGATCAGAACATCGGTTGGGTTGAGGGCAAGAAACTTCAATTATGGTATATTTAGTATTCTTGGTAAGAGAGGTTAGACTCAATAAAATAGGTACTGTTAAATTAGCACTTGTCTCTCTGGCATAACAGGATGCTTGGCTATCTATTAAATAATTTAATGCATATTTAAAACCTGTTTTACCCTCAGTACCAGTGACCTGTATTCTTTTAGCGATAGACTGATCTTTACTCGCAAATGCTAATTTACGTAAGGCATTGTGAGTATTTTTTACAACTAATAATGGAATATCAGGTAAATTATCATTACTATCAACAAATGTTTTTTCCACCATAAAAGCACAAACACCTAAAGACATTTTAGATGCGAAATTATTGTGGCTATTGGCAACCTTTTTCCCCCAATACTGGGGCAATGTTGCGATCATCATGCTATTTATTTTTATTTCTTTTACAGCAACAACTAATTCAGAAATGGTAAGGTCTTCTTGTTTATTTATCCAATAACCTTCAGTAATTTTTTCCATTTCATTAACGGTTAGGATAATTGATTCACCCATTATAGTTCCTTAGCTTTATTTATTTAACTAACTTTATTATGCACAGTCCTATTTAATCAATATCACTCGCATCCAATAAAACCTAAAATTTAAACCTACAGTACGCTATATTAATATTAATTAACTTTATTTCAGGTACTTAAGTTTTATACTATATTATTAGTAACATTTAAAATAGAATTGCCTATTATCTTAATATCTTCAAAAGACAAGTTTTCTTCTATCCTAAAATCCACAGACCTTTTTATTAATTCTTTTGTAAAAGGGCATTCTTCATTTTGTTCAAAAAAACTCCAATTCCAAAAACTTCTTGCATTACTGCCATTGAAAACAACTATTTTAATGCCGATTTTATTCAAGTTTTTTATTATTTCATCAATTTGTTGTGATGATAAATTAACAAATTCCCATTGAATTGAGTCTGCAGCAGGTCGTACATTATCTGCAAACTGAGGGATTCTTATATTTTCAGATTTAGAGATTATATTAACTAATGCAGTATAGTTATTATTTAAATATTCCACGCGTTGATTAATTTTTTTTATTTGAGGAATTAATACAGCAGCTGTAAGGTTGGACATTCTAAAATTATATGCAGGGATTGTATTTGTCATTTCTTTTAATTTAACAACATCATCTTGCGTTCCAAAATGCTTGTTCCAGTTATGTTCATAACAACCCGAATAAAGCATAGCTTTGAAAGCTATATCTTTATCATCTGTGACTAAAACCCCACCTTCTCCTCCATCCAGCATTTTATAAGACTGTGTGCTATAGGATCCTGCAAGTCCAAAAGTACCTGTTTGTTTAGTATCAAATAGTACGCCTAAACTATGCGCTGCATCTTCTAATAAAATTACATTATATTGCTGACATAACTCTTGCACTTTGTATAAATCCGGGACTCTCCCTCTCATATAGGAGAGCAATAATGCTTTTACACTGCCATCTTTAATTTTTTTTTCTAAATCCACTAAATCAATTACATAATTTTTGGTCACTTCTATTAGCACTGGCTGAGCGCCCGCATGTACTATTGAACTGGGTACTGCAATAAATGTGAAGGCTGGAATAGCAATTTTATCACTCGACTTAATACCAGCACAAATTAACGAAACAAACATTGCTGAACTACAAGAGCTCATCGCAATGGCATATTTTGAACCTACATATTTCGAAAATTCCTTTTCAAAAATTGAAACTTTACTTTGTTCTGGAGTATTACAATCATATCTAAACAATTTTCGCTCATTTAATGTTTCTAATACGCTTGATTTTACTGCATCATTTAACATTTTCATTTTAAATTTATTTTATAAGTAAAAAGTAATTTTAAATATTAATATAGAAACATATTAATTCACTTTTATTATTCATACTATTTTTGATGGATATATCGTTACTATAAATAATATTCAATTCATGTTATAACAATTACAAACTAGTCATAATCAGTCGTGCAAAAAAACAAGCTGTATGTTGAACAGAGTCAACACGAATCCATTGCCGCGTTAATTTAAAACGGAAACTATTAATACTCTTTTGCGGATATTTGTGTGCATAAGTAGATTCGGAAGTATGCAGGGTATGCATCAGCCCCTTGGCTGATTTAAGCATATGCACCATAATGCTTTTGGCTT
>CAYNRB010000162.1:0-7378 GCA_964399475.1 uncultured Methylomarinum sp. | reverse complement strand
CGATCTTTTGCGGTGAGATAACACAGTTGTGGCTTTATATCGGTTGTCTCAGTGTGTAACTGCCTCTGCACTTCTCCTATATGCCCCAGTGTTAGTGAAGACAAATAAAACCCTACTCAATAATGGACAATTATTTGTTGTCCGATACTTTGCATAACAATGTAGATATTGTTTTTTGAAAAATCATCCGTATTCAGAATCAGATCTGAATAGTTATTAACATAGGTAGACAGTGTGAATAAATCAAATAAATCTGCTTCTCAGGACAGAAGACGTTTTTTTCGAATTGAAGATAAAGTTAATCTATTTTACAAAATTATTGACGAAAAGCAGCTGATTTCTGTCGGTCAGATGACTGATTCAGTGTTAAGTAATTGTTCTTTAGTGACTGCTTTAGATGTGTTGGATCAAGAAAGTCGTATAATAATGTTTCGCATCGAAAAAAATGATCCCGAAATGGCGGAATATCTAAAAGTTCTGGATTCTAAAATCAATTTATTAGCAGAAGCTTTGATGCGACAAGAGAATGATTTTTCAGAGGGTGATATGCGAAATGCAAATATCAGTGCTTCTGGTTTAGCATTCGAAGCTGAAAATCCTATTGAAGAAGGCGAGTTTCTAGAAATAAAATTGTTACTCACCTCTTGTTTTGCTGTTATTGTTATCTACGGTAAAGTGATTTATTGTAGGGAAAATACGCTAGAAGATACAGTGAATCACTATCAGATAGGTATTGATTATATCAACATGAAGGAACAAGATCGTGAAGTTTTAATAAAACATGTGGTTAAAAGACAAATGCAACAAATTCGTGAAAACAAAGAAAATTAAATCCCCACTCCTTAGAAACGCACATGGAATAAGTTCGGCAATTGGCGCAGGGTTTTTATTTGTCTTCAAGGCGTGGCAACAGGCGCATAGCAAGTTACGAAACTGTTGCCTCAACGTGGAAGATGGACAAAAAGACAAGCCAGTTGTCGAAGTTATTTCGTGCGCGTTCCTTGGGCAAGAGAAGTGCTAATAACGTCTAGCAAAAAAAAAATAATAAAGATTTTATCTGATGGAAAATTTCATTCAGGTGCTACATTAGCTAGAGAATTAGCGGTCAGTCGTTCTGCAATCTGTAAACAAATAAAAAGCTTTAATGAATTAGGCTTAGAAATAAATTCAATCACGGGAAAAGGCTATCGTCTGGTTCAGCCCTTGCAATTATTGTCTGAAACAGAAATAAGAAAAAAATTAACTATTCTGGCTGGTAGTTTTATCGCTAAACTTGAAATTCATGATTGTATCAATTCAACCAATAGTTACTTAAACGAAAAATCTCAAACTGATCAATCCTATCAGGAAAATAGTTTAGCTCATATTTGTTTTGCAGAATTTCAAACTGCGGGTAAAGGCAGAAGAGGCAGAGATTGGGTGTCACCTTTTGGTAGTAACATCTATCTATCCATACTTTGGACTTTTCAAAAAGGTCCTGCTTCCATAGCAGGATTAAGTTTGGCCGTGGGGGTTGCGGTAATAAGAGCATTAAATGACTTGGGTATTGATGATGTTGGATTAAAATGGCCCAATGATATTCTTTGGAAGAAAAAAAAACTGGCTGGAATACTCATTGAAGTTTCTGGAGAAGTTAGCGGACCTTGCCAGGCAGTCATCGGCTTAGGGCTAAATTTTTATTTGCCTAAAGATCAGGCAAAATCAATTACTCAGGAATGGGTCGATTTAAAACAACTATTAGTGGATAATCCTGAAAAAATTAGAAATCAGTTGGCCGCCACTCTCTTGAATCATCTGTTACCGACTATTGCCAGCTTCAAAGAGAATGCTTTAACAAACTATCTTGAAGAATGGCGTCAGTTTGATTGTATGAACGGCCAAGAAGCAACACTCTACATGGGAGAACATGCATTTTCTGGTGTAGTTAAAGGTATTGACGACAAAGGGATGTTGTTATTGTCTAATAACAAGGGTGAGATTAAAGCCTTTGGTTCGGGTGAGGTTAGTTTTAGGCAGTCATGAATTTATTGGTTGATATAGGTAATAGCCGAATTAAATGGGCTGTAGAAATAAAGGGAAAGCTAAAAACAGGGTCAGCTGTTAATCATAAAAAAACTGATTTCTCTATTAATTTAAGCAAACAATGGCTGGATCTGGCAAAGCCTGAATTATTATCCGTATCTTCCGTTGCTCAGAAACAAGTTTCTCTGGAAATTATTCAAATAGCAAAACAACTTTGGCCAAATGTTAATGTTCTGCTCGCAAAATCTTCGGCAAAATCCTGCCAAGTAATAAATGCTTATAATCAAGCAGAAACATTAGGAGTGGATCGTTGGTTAGGCTTAATTGCTTTACGGCATTATTATCCAGGAAAAAGTTGTATAGTAGATTGTGGGACAGCAATTACAATTGATTGTCTTGATGAAAATGGTCTGCATTTAGGTGGGGTCATCGGCCCTGGTTTGCAGTTAATGAAACAGGCTTTAATTCAGGGAACTGAAGATTTATCTTTTACTAATCAGCATCATCATGCTGGACTCTCAAACTCGACAAACTCGGCTATCTATACGGGCACTTTATATGCCGCCTGTGGTTTAATTTCAAAAACCATTAATAATCATTGTAATTGTCAAACCTTGGTTTTTACGGGAGGAGATGCAGACTTGCTTGCAAACACTGGAAATAAAAACAATCAATTTGATATAATCATTGAACCTGATTTTATACTGAAAGGTCTAGCAGTGTATTGTAAAGAGGAAAGCAACAGATGAAGATTCTTTTCTTTATCACCCTGTTAGCAAATATTATTTTCTTTTTTTGGGAATATAATCTTGCTGGGTCACAATCTTCACTAGTAGAAAGAAGCCGCCTAAAAGAACTAAATACTATTGTATTGCTGAGTGAATTAACTGATGATAAACAGCAAGCAATTGATTCAAAAATCCTCCCCATTGTTGTCACTAAACCAGATAAAGAAACAGTCAAATTGACTCAACCTTATGAGCGGCAAGTTATCCCAACGCCTCAAAAGTCTCTAGTTCAGGAAAAATCAACTGAAATCCCCCAGATAAATCAATTGGTCAAAGCTGATCTAGAATTAATGGTTGGTGAGATTAAGAAGCAAAAAGTCGATGAACAAGATACAAACAGAAGTTTATCGGAAAATTATAAGGATACTATGAATGAATATGTACTGTCTTTACCTGTTAGTGAACAGATTGATTCTAAAGAAATATCTAAAAAGAATGAAATTCTGAATGAGAAAATAATTGTTGATTCAGTTTTGGAAAATAAACTGGGGTCAAATTTAGCAGTAGAGACTAGCGATACAGTTTTGAACGACTTTTCTATTACTTCAAAATCATCAGAAGCTGAAAATGAAAAGAAAAAATTATTAAAACGGGATGATAAAAACCAACAGCAGAATGATACTAAAATAGAAGTTAAAGACAACCCAATAAAAGCCGAAGAGGACTCAGTTTCTTCGAAACAGGCAAATGTTAAAACTATAAATAGTCAGAAAGATAAAGTTGATGTTCGCTCTGAGCTACTCGGCGGAAAGAATAAACTAAAAGTTGATGATAATCGTTTATTAGATAGAAAACAATCAACTACAAAACAGAAAAAAAATGAAACGGAATTTTGTTATCAGGTTGGTCCTTTTACAGATACTGTTAGCCTTAATGACTGGGGAAAGTTAAATAAAATTCAAGCAAATTCCTTGCAACAATTTAACAAAGAAATTAAAACTATTACCAGTTATTTAGTCTATTATCCAGCAGCCGAAACCTATGCCAAGTCTAAGCAACAAGTCAGCTTGTTCAAAGAAAAAGGCATAACTGACTATTGGCTGTTTCGAACAGGAGAATTAAAAGGTATTACCTCATTGGGTTTGTTTGTTAGGAAAGACAGAGCCATCGTATTGCAAGAAAAACTTCTAAAAATTGGAATAGCGGCTAAAGTTATGTCTCGTTATAAAACAGAAAATAGTTTATTTGCTGAAGTTTTAACTAAGGATAAGGCTTTTAGAGATAAAGTCCAATTTTCTAATCAGCAAGTATTTTCCGAATGCTGATTAGAAAGTTTTTGTCAGATAAAACTTGAGTTGCTTTCAATAGCCATACTTCTCAACCGTGACCATGTTGAAGTATATTAATTGATAAACCAGCAAAACATTTTATTCGTAAGGCAAGGTTGAATCTTAAAAATTACCAGTTGTTGTTGCCTTTTGACGACAAATGTCTGGTATTTTCTAAAATATTCTCTATAATTAAATACTACTGAACATGGTTAGCTTCGTTTTATTGTTTAAAGAAATGATTTTGGGAGAGATTATGACTTTTATTTTCTATTTTTGTGTTTATTTCATGATTTCGTTGGTCGTATCTTTTATATTTTCCTTTACATTTGCGCTAAGTAGCCCTTTGCCGGATAGAAGAAAGAATAAAGCGCGGAATGAATCAAAGGATGAACATTTTTTTAGGCGGCGATCTGATATGGTTCATGCCGAAGTAAATTCTATGCCTCAAAAAACGACTTAGATTGCAAAGCTTATCAATTTGCAGAGTTTTATTTTAATTTACACCCTCTTCAATAAAGCAGTTAGGAATGAGCATAAAGTAATTTGAGCAAGTAACAAAGCTGTAGGATGGGCAATGCGACAGCTTGCCCATCAAGTTTTACCAGACAGGTTGCTGGCTACGTTATCAAAGAATGGGTGCGAAAAAGACCTTTGCCTCTCCTACAATTGCTCATATTATTTCGTGTACACTCCTTAGAAAAAATCGGTTATAGTAATTTGCGAATTTTATTATTTGACTGCTTGTTTTAAAACTTAAGCATTACTTGAGTTCCCCCTCTATTATTTTCAATAGCGTTGCTGTGCATGTTAAGCTGGTTTTGTTTTCCATTGAGGTCTAACAGATTCCTCAATCAGGATTGCGCAAAATAAAAAAACATGAATTAGATAGATAAAAATCGCAATAATTATTGAAATGAATACGCCTATACCTCAAATTGAAATTAATCCCAGTTGGAATAACCCACCGATATATTCTCAAGACCCCTGGTTTCGTTCGCGAAGGTTTCAAATATTTATTATTACTTTAATAGTCAGTATATCCATATCTTTGATCTATGTTTTTAGTCGTCCTGCTATTTACCAAAGTTATGCAACTCTTTTAACGGTTGCTAAAACTGCAATAGATGAGCAAAGTGCAGAAGCAGATATTCAGCATGTGATGATTCAAAAACAAACCCTGCTTGGTTACGAGCTTCTTGCTGAAACAGCAAAGCGATTAAGTATTCTAGACATAATCAAATCACCATTAACGATTGCGGATATTCGTCAAATGTTGAATGTGATGCCAATTGAAGAAACCAATTTATTAAAAATGAGTGCTGAAAGTTCTAATCCTCAGTTACTTCCTTTATTAATTAATAATTGGATTGATGTTTATCTGGAAGCAAGAGCAAAAGAAGTAGCGCAATTGAAAGGTTCTACATCACAGTTGTTAAAGCAAGAAGTTGATGATTTATCGAAAACAATAGATTTAAAAAGAAAAGAATTAGATCAGTTCAGAGCGTTAAATAAAATTACATCAAGTGGAGCAGAAGAGAATAAGGCATTAGCCCGTCAAATAGGTTTAAATGACTCTTTAAATACAGCCAGTGAAGAAAAGGTTAAAGCTAAAGCTCTGATGCAGTCTGTACAAAATGCAATAAATCGAGGTGAATTAGTAGTACCCGTAAACGATACTCGTACTTTGAGTGTTTTGGAGCAACAAGCACAAATATTACGTAAGCAAATTTCTGATCTTGAGCAGCGTTTTACTCAGGATTATATGTCTAAAATTGCTAAGTTCAAAGTGTTACCTGAGCAATTGCTAGATCTGGAAAATAAAATTTCCAAGATGCGTCAAAGCGGACAAAGTATAGTGCTTGAGGATGCAAAACAAAAATATGCAGCAGCAGCACAAGCAGTCAGTGTTATCCTGAAACAATTGAAAGACAACACAAATCAGGCCACTGATTTTGTCGCTAAATTTACTAAGCATGAATCGCTTCGAGTAGATCTGGACGGATTAGAAGTGCTACTACGCACCGCGCAGGAGCGACTCATTACAATTGAAGCTAAACAAACGCAAAAATATCCGCAAGTCGATGTTGTTGAGCGAGCCTTTCTCCCTAGAGATCCGATTCGGCCAAACTATTTAACAGATGCTTTAATTGCAATTATTGGTTCAATTATACTTGCTCTATTAAGTGTCTGGATAACAGAATATTTAACTCGAAAAGAACAACAAAATGCTGCGATAAATTTGTCAGGTATACATATGTATAATAATGGTGGGCATAGGCAACAAGATGCACTTGGGCAAGCCTCTAAACAAGCGTTATATCAACAACAAAATCTTGCGCTAGAAAATGTCTTACCACAAGAGATTTCAAATCAAGACTTTGATATTTTAATCCAGGCAGCCAATCATAAAGGTAAACAACTAATATCTCTTTTACTCAGTGGATTAACACTAAAAGAAATATCTTTATTACATATAAAAGATATAGATCTTAATAATGATATTCTCAGTATTCAGGGGACATCTGCACGGAAAATCCCACTTAATTATGCGCTAAAAATTATTTTTTCAAATAATAATTATTGCCTGATGGATACCCAAGAGCAGTCTTTATCAATAGAAGAACTTTCTGCAATTCTGCATTATTCAGTCATTGACTCTGGTTTGCCTGGAGGCAATGAAATTGATGTTGATGCTATTCGTCATAGTTATATTATCTATCTAGTTCAACAAGGGATGCGACTTTCCGATCTGGAATTAATTATTGGAGAGGTCTCTGCTAGCACACTTTCTGGCTACAGTATTTATTCGCCTGCTACACCTGGACGATCATTTAACGAAATTGATTTCCAACATCCTGCTCTTATGAGTGTCAATCTCTAAGGTAACTCGCAGACAATAAACTACTACTATTGGGCAGGATTTTATTTGTCTTTAGTCGTGTAGCAACAGTTACATAGCCTGCTATGCGCCTATTACTACACGATCAAAGACAAACAAAATCCTGCCCAATAATGAATGATTATTTATTTCCAGATCCCTAAGGAGCGAGGATTTAATAATATCCGAATCTTGGCTTGTCTTTTTGTCCGTCTTCTGCGTTGTAGAAACAGTTGCATAGCTCGCTATGCGCCCGTTTCTACGCCTTGAAGACGAACAAAAATCCTGCGCCAAACTTTCGGATATTATTAAATCCTCACTCCTAAGCACTAGAAAACAATTAACTTATTCATTTTTCCATTGTTACTTATAAGTGATACGACATCAAATAAGTACCCAAGAATAATTAATTTAACTAA
>CAYNRB010000161.1:0-7407 GCA_964399475.1 uncultured Methylomarinum sp. | reverse complement strand
TAGGATTAGATTGAAGTCTCGTTTCAGACTCATTTGTTAATTGGAAAATACTGTTGATAGGGTTTTTGTAGGGTGGACAGTCTTTTTTGTCCACCGTAATGCAATTCGCTGTATTAGTAGGCAAAAAAGACTGCCCACCTTACGCTCCCTTAATTTTTATCATTTCCCTCTAATTTATAGTTGATACGATAGATCTTTGCTTGGCATTTAAAATTAAAGTCCTCACTCAATCCCTTTCACCTCCCCTGAACATTAGAAAAACAAACAGAAGAAATGAAAAAAGGATTCCTCAGTATTATTCTTCATGCGCATTTACCCTATGTGCGACATCCGGAGCATGAAAGTTTTTTTGAAGAAAATTGGTTGTTTGAAGCGATTACAGAATGTTATATACCTTTGATCAAGGTACTCGACCGTTTACAAAAAGATAACCTCAAATTTCGTTTAACGCTTTCGTTATCGCCGACCTTGATTACTATGTTAAGGGATGATCTACTGCAAACTCGTTTTCAAAATCATATTATCAAGCGAATAGAGCTGGCAGAAAAGGAAATTGCCAGAACCCGTACTCAGCCAAAGTATCAAGTCCTGGCACGATTATATCGACGTTTTTTTGTTGATACCTTGGCGACCTATAAAGCCTATGATAAAGACTTATTATCTGCTTTTAAAAAACATTATGCTGCTGGCAATCTTGATTTGATAACAACCGCTGCAACTCATGGTTTTTTGCCGTTACTTAATGTCAGTAAAACGGCTGTTCGAGTTCAAATAAAAGTCGCTTTGGAATGCTTTCAATCTAACCTGGGCTTTGCTCCATCCGGCTTTTGGCTACCAGAATGCGGGTATTACCCTGGTTTGGAAGTTGAATTAAAAAATGCAGGTATTAGCTATTTCTTTACCGATACCCATGGTGTCATGAACGTCAGTAATATGCCAGAAAACGGTGTTTATGCACCGCTTGCTTGTGAAAATGGTGTCAAGGTTTTTGCTAGAGATCCAGATTCATCTCATCAAGTTTGGAGTGCAGAAGAAGGTTATCCTGGTAACGAAGTCTATCGGGAGTATTATAGTGATATTGGATTTGATGGTGATCTGGATTATATAGCACCTTATATTCTTGATGATGAAATCCGTTGCAATACAGGAATCAAATATCATCGTATTACTAAGCAAGGCCAGGAAAAAGAAGTCTATCAGCCTAGAAAAGCATGGCTTAAAATAAGTCAAGATGCCAAGGATTTTATTAATAATCGTCAACAGAAAATAGAGGCGTTAAATGCTGAAATGGATAGAACTCCCATTGTTGTTGCTCCCTATGATGCTGAATTATTTGGTCATTGGTGGTTTGAAGGTCCATTTTGGTTAGAAAGTGTAATAAGATTAGCCAGTGAAAAGAATAGTGCGATTGAACTGATCAGTTGTGGAGACTACATAAAGCAACAGACTGATTATCAAATTGCTGCACCCGTTGCTTCAACCTGGGGTGATGGAGGCTATTCCAGTTTTTGGATCAATGAAGACAATGACTGGATCTATCCTTTTTTGTATCAAGCGGATCAAGAAATGCAGAAGTTGAGCAAAGATTTTAGTGGTATTAGCGTTTCTCCGTTTCAGGAAAGAGCATTGAATCAGGCATTAAGATCGCTCTTGCTTGCTCAGGCATCTGATTGGCCTTTTATCATGAAAGCAGGGACTACAACTGAATATGCTAAAAAAAGAATAACTGATCATTTGGCAAGATTTAATTATTTACATGATTGTATACGCAAGAATAGAATTAATGAGCGATATTTAATGGCTTTAGAAATAATGGATCATATTTTTCCTGATATTGATTTTCGTGGTTATAAATCTGATCTGTAATTTGGAGGCTTAAATTGTGGAGTGCTAAAACATGTTTTAGCACTCCACAATCATTGCGTTTTGTTGTTCCACGCTCCGCGTGATAACACATACCTAAACGTTCCAGCGTCAAAAACATGAAAATAAACTATTCAAATCTATAGAAATGAATCCGCGAAATAAAGAAAAAAACCTATCATTCGATACGCAGGATTGAATTGTAAAATTTGAAGGTCTTCTGTATTAAGTTCTCAACTCAGGAGCGTCTAGAAAGCAGTTCCCTGACAGAGCGTGGGAACTATGTGGTGTTGGTGAGGAGATTGTTTATTGCTTCTTGCGGTCTAAAATACAATTCACATGATTTTCTGTAGCAGATTCCAATTTTGCATCTAGTATTTGGTTTTTTATGCTTTCGTTTTGGTTAATTTGACAGGCTACTCTTAGGTAATTAGGAGTATATCCAAAGACTAATTGCTGGTTATTGTCTAATTCCTGTTTTTGGCCTTCCCATAACACTGCAAATTTTTTTTCTAGGTTATCGGTAATAAACTGTTGTTTCATGGTTTCAGCTAGTTGATGTAATTGTTTGCTGCGCTGTTTTTTGATTTCTTTGGGTAGTTGATTGGGCAGAGTAGCAGCTTTAGTGCCTTCTCGGCTGGAATAGGTAAAGATATGAATATGGCCAAAACCAATGGTTTTTATAAAATCCAGACTTTTTTGCCATTCCTGTTCGGTTTCTCCTGGGAATCCTACTATTATATCGGTGGTGATATTAAAGTTTTGGATTTGCTGGCGAGCTTGCTTAACAATGCTGGCGAATTCTTCTGTTTTACAGCGTCGTGCCATTCTTCGTAATACGCTGTCTGCGCCACTTTGTAAAGGTAGATGAAGATGTGGCATCAGTCTTGAGTTTTCAAATAAGTTAAAAAAATCAACGGGTAATTCCCAAGGTTCCAAAGAACCCAGTCGTAAACGGGGGATGTTGGTTTTATCTAAAATAGCCTGAATTAATTCCATCAGATTGGTTTCAATCTCACTACCGTATCCACCCAGATGCACACCGGTCAGAATTACTTCATTAATGCCTTGCTGATGTAATGCATTGATTTCATCTACCACCGTTTGAATAGGGCGACTGGTTTCATCACCCCGTGCAACGGTGACTATACAAAAGGTACAGCGATATCGACAGCCATCTTGCACTTTGACAAATGCCCGTTGTCTTCCTCGGCTAAATAATGAGGTTTCACCTGGTTCAGTAGACATGGCGGGCATGGTCTGAAAATTTAGTGCGGATAAGGTTTTTTCAACTAACTGGTTTTTGTCTTTATTGCTGATGACTAAATCTACGCCTAGTAATTGAGCCGCTTCGTCTTCGTTTAAGGTGGCGTAACAACCGCTGACGACCAGTTTTGCATTCGGGTTTTCTCTGTGCATCCGGCGAATAAGCTGGCGCGATTTTCTGGCGGCATCGCTTGTTACAGCACAGGAATTGACAATCACAAGCTGCGCGTCAGATTGCTCTCGGGTGATTTGATGACCTGCTTTTTGAAAGGATTGAGCCCAAGTTTCTAGCTCTGCTTCGTTTAGGCGACAGCCTAATGTTTTAAGATGGACTAACATTTATTATCCGAAAAACCAATATGCGACAAAAATTGCAGCCATAATACCTGCAAAATCCGCAATTATCCCACATGCAGCCGCATGACGAATATTTTTGATACCGACTGAGCCAAAATAAACTGCTAAAACATAAAAAGTGGTTTCGGTACTGCCCTGAACGATTGAGGATAATCGACCAGCAAATGAATCTGCACCGTGTACTTGCATGGTATCCACCATCATGGCTCTTGCGCCACTACCGCTAAACGGTTTCATTAATGCAGTGGGTAAGGAGTCAATAAAACGCTCATCCCATTCAAATAATTTAACCACGGTGCGAATTAAATCAGTCAGCAAATCTAATGTACCGCTGGCTCTAAATACACCAATCGCAACTAGCATGGCGACCAGGTAGGGAATAATGGTAATGGCGGTTTGAAAGCCTTCTTTTGCACCTTCTATAAATGCTTCATAGGCATTGATACGTTTATAAACAGCACCCAGAATAAAACTGATGACCAGGGAAAAGAGAATGATATTACTGATCAATGAAGATTGTGTCAGCATCTCTTGCTGACTTAACTGAGAAAAATAGTAAACAATTCCACCAATCAATAAACTAAATCCAGCAATATAGGAGAAAATCACTTTGTCTAGCAGGTTGATTTTTTGTACACTGGAAACTGCCAGTAATCCAATTAAGGTTGAGATATAAGTGGCAATTAATATCGGTATAAAAACATCAGTAGGATTGGCTGCACCGAGTTGTGCTCTATAGGTAAAAATGGTCACAGGAAAAATGGTCACAGCCGAGGTATTGATTACCAGAAATAAAATCTGTGCATTACTGGCCGTTTCAGGTGTACTGTTTAGGCTTTGTAATTCCTTCATGGCTTTTATGCCTAGTGGAGTGGCTGCATTATCCAGTCCTAGTGCGTTTGCTGATATATTCATGACCATGGCTGCCAGGGCAGGGTGATTGTTGGGAATATCTGGCATTAGCCGAGAAAACAGCGGACTTAGTAATCGGGTTAATAACAGTATGAATCCACTACGTTCTCCTATGCGCATGATACCTAACCAAAACGCCAAGATGCCTGTTAAGCCTATGGATATTTCGAAGGCTGTTTTTGAAAGGCTGAACATGGCTGTCATCATCTGCGAAAAAATTTGTTGATCGCCTAGGAATACCAGTTTGAATAGCGCTGTGAGGAAGGCTGAGATGAAGAAGAAAATCCAGATTATATTGAGCACGGAGGAAGTCTAATTAATATGTCGAAACGCAGAGCGTCTAGGTATGCGTTCCCACACGGAGCGTGGGAATTTTTTTGCTATGTGTGAACGATTTTATTCTTGTACAACGGTGGGTTAGGTTTTTTCGCTGCGCTCAAAAACCTAACTCACCCTATTTTTAATTTATTTTTTGTTTTTTAGTGATTTGATTTTTTGGTTGAATAAATCCTTAAAATAGGTCGGGACTTTTTTGGCTTTTTCAGTTGTTGCATCAATCTGTTCTTTTACTGGGTTTAATAGATGATCATCAAGTTGCTGTTTTATATTGTCTACAACATCTACTTTAACATTAGAAATTTCTTCATGTTTTTCAGTTTCCTCTACAGCTTCAGGAACTTCCTCATTCTGCGTAGTATTATCAGCTAATTCAGCTTCTACTTGTGTTTCTTCAAGTTCTGGCGTTACAGTTTCTTCCGTAGAATCCTGTTCTGTGGTGATGTACGCTTCCAGTGTTTGTATGCGTTTGGCAAGCTGTGACATGAGTTCTTCATATTGCTCCCATAGGGAGTCACCTTGTTGGGTGCTGGCTTCCAGTTTGAAATCGGTTTCTAGTGTCAGCAGCTTTTCTTTGAGCTGAGAGTTGTTATTTTCAATTTGGGCTAGTAAACCCTGATTTTCCTGAGTATTGAGATTAGACGTTTGTTGTTCGGCAGTATTTTGTTCTATTTGTAGGTTTAGTTCTTTTGTTTTTTGTTCAAATAGCGTTGATTGCTGTTGTACACTGCTGAGTTTTTTATCCAGTTCGGTTCGTTCAGATTCCAGTTCACTAATACGAGACAAGTTTTGTTTCAGATTTTCTTCATGGCTAATTATGATCTCATTTTCTTTGAATCGTAACTGTTCAATATTTTTATTTTGTGAGACTACGTCTGCTTCTAATTTTGATATCCCACTGACATGTTCAGTGATTTTATTTTCCAGGTTTTGAATAGCTGATTCTTTTTCTGTCAGCTTCGCTATGGTCTGTTCATTGGCTTGCTTTAATTCAGTCTGGGTCTGTGCTTCTTTGCTCAGGCGTTCAATAGCCTGGGAAGTGACTTCATCATGTCTTTGCCATAAAACCTCAGCCCAGATATCTTTTTCATCAGGCACGGGTTGATTGGTTAACTTCAGATTTTTTTCTAGTCTGGTTAATAAATCATGTAATTGTTGGTTTCGGGTTTTAATATGATGAACTAGCTTAGGTATACGTTCGGTTACTTCTTTTGTGCTCTGTTGTAGCTGTTTTTCAATTTGTTCAATATGATTGTCTTTTTCAGCCAATTGAGTTTCTAATTGCTGTTTAAATTCAGTATTTTTAGTATTTTCAGCTTCCAGCTGTTGTTCTTTTTCGGTAAATAACTGTTGTTTCTGATTAAATTCGTCTTCTAGAGAGGTTTGTTGTTGGGTTAACTTAGATCGTCCTCGTATTGCCATAATTATGCCCGTTAATAGGCAACCGATTATTAGGCCAGCAAGTACTGAAACCAGAACCAGTGGTATGTTATTTTGAAGATCAGCTAAAATTGTTTGCATATGGTAACTTCCTATCAAATTATTGGGTTATGTCACAGTGCATGCTATTGGCAAAATTTCCTACGTTAATAAAAGAAATCATCTGAGCAGGGAACCAATAGCTAGTGCTAGAATGCGTTATCTAGCTTAAAGCTATGACTATTTTATTATTTTGAATCTGACACCAGTTTTTGTAAGTAATGATTTTAACATGGTTTTTTGCTTTTGATTAAGTACTGAAATTTATTATTTATGTATAAATTATGTTTTTTTATTCCAGATACCCATGTTGAAGAAGTCAAAGAGGCTTTGTTTAAAAAAGGGGCGGGGCGTTTGGGACAATATGATCATTGTTCCTGGCAGGTTTTAGGAGAAGGCCAATTTAGGCCTTTGGAGGGAAGCAATCCCTTTTTGGGCGAATTGCTTGAAGTTAAAAAAGTCGCTGAATATAAAGTTGAAATGGTTTGTGAGGATGCGGTTATTAAAGAGGTTGTTTATGAATTATTAAAAACGCATCCTTATCAGGAAGTTGCTTATGAAATGTATAAAATTACTTTGCTAGAAGAATTGGGAAATTAACTAGATTTACTGGTTTGGCTTGGTTGTGTTTCTGCTGCATTTACAGGAACAGTATTGATGGTTTTAAGGAGAAATAATGAGAACAATAAATGTTACTTTGTTAGTGGCGAAAGAAGAGGAATATCATGCTTAAGGTTTTTGTTATTTGCACGGGTAATTCATGTCGTAGTGTCATGAGTGAAGCTTTGTTCAATCATTTGGGTGCAGGGCGTATTAAAGCTTATTCTGCGGGTAGCCATCCATTAGGAAGATTAAACCAAGGTGCATTAGCAACCCTAAAGCGACATGGATTGCCTACAGAAGGCTATATAAGTCAGTCTTGGGATGAATTTGAAGAAATAGCTATGGATGTGGTGATTACTGTTTGTGATAATGCGGTGGGTGAAACTTGCCCTGTCTACTTAAATAAGGCTGCCAAGGTTCATTGGGGTTTAGTTGATCCTGGGCATGTTAAAGGTACGGATAAAGAAAAAATTAGCGCATTTGAAAATACCTTTGGGATTCTAGAGCAACGAATAAAGAAAATGTTAGCTTTACCCTTGGAAGATATGACTAGAGAAGAATTGAGTTCTAAGCTGAATGCTTTTGCTACTG
>CAYNRB010000160.1:0-7563 GCA_964399475.1 uncultured Methylomarinum sp. | reverse complement strand
TGGCACTAATAAAACATCATCAAACGTGAGTGCTTCCTGAATAATTTGCATGATCAATCCCACCTACCAAACTTTAAATTAACTGATCATTATAACTTGAATATAAATTATTAACACTTACTTATCATAAAAATCAGTATTTATATGGGTAACATACTTCGCTCAGTCACGATTGTGGGATTTATAGCGAATTGGTTTTTGTTGATAGTAATGCGCTAAAACGGGCGTATAGCGAGCTACGCAACTATTTCAGCAACGCAAGTATCGGCAAAAACCGAACGCTAGAAATATGCTGTTTAACCTGCAATGCTCTAGTGTAAAATGAAGTTGCAAAGGCATTAGGTGCTGGGAAAGCAACCCTTTGACCTTTTAACTGTTCAATAGTCTGAATTGGGCTATCGTGACGCACCACAATAATGCCGGTGCGTTTTTTCTTTGCATCTCTCAATAGGGGAATATAACCCTGCTTTTTTTTGGCAACAACTTGATGGAAGGAATTCATAAAAGCAAAATCAGGCAAACCTTTGTACAAGACTTTTTCAAATGAAGGTATATTTTATGAATGTGGAGATCAAATTGCAAACCAGTGGCTTTAGCTAATTTTTCCAGAAAAGGCTTCCAGTTTTTGTGCAGCTTAACAGAGGAAACCTGAGGCACGACATAAATGCTGTAAACCACTTTATTAACGGCCTGAGCATCATAAATAGTTAATAGTATTACGCATAATAAAATCAAAAAATGCTTTAGTTGTACTACCTTTCTACTTGCACAAATTATGCATGATAATTTTCTTAATAATTTTTACATCCTTAATATATAGACTAATAAAGTAATTTGACTGAATAAGGAGTGAGGATTTAATAAAATCCGGAAGTTATTAAATCCTCACTCCTAAAGCAAGTTCTGAAAAATCTTTACAACGCCTTAGCCTTAATTGCTAAAATACTCACTTATTTTCTTAATTTAAATCAAACATCTAAAATAATTAAACAACCCTTTTATGAAAAAATGCGAATGGGCACTTTCTTCTATATCCGAAGAACAATATCATGATCAGGAATGGGGCGTTCCTATTCACGATGATCGTTTGTTATTTGAATTTTTAATTCTTGAGGGTGCTCAAGCTGGCTTAAGCTGGTCGACCATATTAAATAAACGAGAGGGATACCGAGAAGCGTTTGATTTTTTTAACGCTGAAATAATTGCCCAATATAGTGACAGTAAAATTCAACAGTTATTGAATAACCCAGAAATCATTAGAAATAAACTTAAAATCAATGCGACTATCAGTAACGCCAAAGCTTTTTTAAATATTCAACAGGAGTACACTGATTTTAATAGCTATATCTGGCAATTTGTAAAGGGAAAAAGCATACAAAACCACTGGAAAAATCATCATAAAATTCCTGTTAAAAGTAACGAATCAGAACAAATGAGCAAGAGTTTAAAACAAAAAGGTTTTAAGTTTGTCGGGCCTACAATTTGTTATGCTTATATGCAGGCAGTGGGCATGGTCAATGATCATCAGCTCAAATGTTTTAGACATAAACAGATAGAAGAGATGGCTGATGAGTAAAATAGATAAGGTCGATCAAAAACAATATACTGATTTATACCAACAATTAATAGAAAATCAGCGCACTCTTTTATTATCAACCGTTTCCTCTATGGGAAAACCGGAATGCAGTTATGCACCTTATGTGAGAGATTCTAAAGGCTTGTTTTATATTTTCGTGAGTAATTTAGCACTGCATACTCAAAACCTATTGAAAAATCCTGTTTGCAGCATCTTATTCATTCAAGCAGAAAATCAAACCAAAAATCTATTTGCACGCGAACGGGTCGTTTTAGATTGCACGGTCAATAGAATCCAAAGTGAAGATAGTCGATATGAAGAACAATTAATCGCAATGAAAAAAGAATTTGGAGAAACAGTTGATTTATTGCGGGGCTTGCCTGACTTTAATTTATTGTCATTAACCGTTGTTAGCGGTCGATTTATCGCTGGTTTTGGGCAAGCATTTCCTATAAACCCAGAAGATGGAACGCTGATATTTAATTATGAAAAATGAATAAATTACTACCTTTGATTCTTATTAATCTTATTTTATTGGGCTGCACAAATACGGGAGAAGGTTATATGCAACAAAATGAGCTGCTGATTCAAATTGAAAAAGGGAACGCCCCTGTTATTGTTGATGTCCGCTCCAATTTTGAATATCAGAAAAGCCATGTTCCTGGTGCTTTGCATATTCCTTTTTGGTCAACATTTTCTACCAATAAACTGGAAAACGTAGCAAAAACCGACCTCATCATTTTATATTGCGAACATGGACCTAGAGCAGGTGTTGCAAAACTAGCTTTTTATTTATCAGGATTTAAAAATCTTAAATATCTTTCAGGCCATATGACAGGCTGGAAGAAATTAGGTTTACCTGTTGAACCCAAATAGAAATCAAGATTTTCTTTATATACTTGACTATTGTGTTCTTTTCAAACAACGCAAGCCAACGTTTCAGCCTTGATCAGAGTGTTATTGGGTTAGGTTTTTTGCTACGCTAAAAAATCCAACCCAACCTACCTCTCTATTTATCCAGCATCCCTTTTAAATCAGCAAATGGATTAAAAGTAGCCTCTGCCCCATGATCTTCTACCGATACCGAACTACTCCCATACCTGACTTGCTCTTCATATCGTGAGTGTTCATTATCATGACAATATAGACACAACAATTCCCAATTACTGCCATCTTCCGGGTTATCATCATGGTCATGATTTTTATGGTGAACGGTTAATTCTCGCAAATTAGTATGGGTAAATTCACGGGCACAGCGCCCACAGACCCAAGGATATAGCTTAAGAGCTTTTTCTCTGTAATTTTTTTCACGCTGATCTTTATATTTTCTTGCCTGCGCAATAATCTCATCTGCACTTAGTTGATTTGCCATGTTCTTTTCCAATCACTGAATATGCTATTTTTTAGTGGGATGTTAAATTTTTAATGTAATTTTTGTAATCATCCATAGAACGTCGAATAACCTCATACGCCTCGTCTCGCCCATAGACACTGGTAATTTCACAAGCACTTTTTTCACCAGGTAGATTTTTATAGGTTAGAAAATAATGTTTTAAACGATTAATATAAGACACGGGGCAATCACTTACATCACTCCATTGCATATAAAACTCATCACCTTTCATTACTGCGATGATTTTATCATCCGCCTCTCCATGATCAATCATTCTAAATCCACCAATTGGTATGGCCGGTAAAATAATATTACCATGTGTCACACTACGCTCACTAAGTACACAGATATCCAATGGGTCTCTGTCACCTTGGGTAACCAAGGTTCCTTCTGAGTTAGCTCTGGCGAACTCTGCAACTTTTTCATCACAATAGGTTTGAGGAATAAAGCCATAAAGCGTTGGAATTGCATTAGAAAACTTTTGTGGACGATCAATTTTAAGATACCCTGATTGTTTGTCGATTTCGTATTTAACGGTATCCGCTGGTACGATTTCGATAAAGGCAGTCACAACATTAGGTACGTTATCGCCTGGGCTAATTCCATGCCAGGGGTGGGCTTTATGTTTTATATTCATTAATTTTTAGCTGATTATTCAGTGTTTTAACTTTAATTTAAGATGTAGAGCGGACTTCAGTCCGCTACAAACAAACTATTTCCAGTGTAGCGGACTGAAGTCTTCTCTACAATCAATTGACTACCCACCTGTTGCACTCATATGTCTTAATATTATGGGTTGCTCATGGATATTAAACTCATGTTTTTCTGGTTTAATTTGCATCGCATCTATAATTGCCTGCTTGAGTTTTTCCGTATCACCTGGGTTAGCTCGAATCACTCTTTTCAAGTCAATCGAATGTTCATTTCCTAAGCAAAGTAGTAATCGCCCTTCAACAGTTAATCTTACTCTATTACAAGTGCTACAAAAATTAGCACTATGCGGAGAAATAAAACCAACTCGGGACTCGGTTCCTGAAACCTTGAAATAAACAGAAGGCCCGCCGGTTTTATCTGCAACTGCGGATAATTCAAAGGACTTTTCCAGATCAGATTTGATTAAATCACTGGAATAATACACTTCACCTCGATCATGACTACTGATAACGCCTAAAGGCATTTCTTCTATGAAACTAATATCAATTTGATTCTTGACAGCAAACTCTACTAAACTAGTAACTTCCAAGTGATTACGATTTTTTAAAATCACTGCATTTATTTTAAGTCTTTCAAAACTGGCTTTTTTTGCGGCCTGAATGCCTTTTAATACTTTAGCTAAGTCACCTGTTCGGGTAATTTGTTTAAACTTTTCTGCATCTAGTGTATCAAGACTAATATTAATTCTTTTTACACCTGCTTCCTTTAAGGAACTCGCCATTTCTTCCAGCTTTGAACCATTTGTGGTTAAGACCAATTCCTCAAGTGAGTGGATTTGTCCTATTTTCTGTATAAGGTCTAAAGCACCTCGTCGCACTAAAGGTTCCCCTCCCGTAATACGTATTTTTTTTACACCTAATTCTGCAAATGCACGGGCAATCACGGTAATTTCTTCTAAGGTTAAAATCTGGGCACGCGGTAGAAAGGTCATTTCTTCTGACATGCAATAAAGACAACGAAAATCACAACGATCTGTAATTGATATTCTCAGATAATCGACCGTTCTTCCAAAACGATCAATCAATTGAGTTGTTTTTGCTGGGGAGCTCATAGGTAATACGTACTAGTTTAAATATAAGGTAAATTTTAACATAAATTAACAATCATTCTCGCTTCCAAGCCAATGAATCGCTAAAATAGTCTGCTTTAGAACCTCGTTATTACTAAAACATTCAAATGAATATTAAAGTCGTCCTGTTTCTTTTTTCGCTAGTCTTCTCAATCCAGGCTTTTTCAGCCAGCAAAACCACACTTCGTATTGCAGTATTGGCATTCGGCACGGTCAATTGGGAACTCTCTACCCTTAAAAATCAAAACCTGCTTGAAAATGCCGACTTTCAACTGGAAATAATGTCTGTTGCCAATCCGCAAGCAGGTAAAATTGCTTTACAATCGGGTACCGTTGATATCATTGTTTCAGACTGGATTTGGGTATCCAGACTTCGCTCTACAGGCTCTGATTTTAGCTTTTACCCCTATTCCACAACATCGGGAGCTTTGGTGGTAGCAGAGAACAGTAAAATTAAAACAATTACAGACTTAAAGCATAAAAAATTGGGAATAGCCGGTGGCGAATTAGATAAAAATTGGCTATTGCTACAAGCTTTAGCTCAGCAACAATACAATCTTGATCTAAATACTTCAGTAGAAAAGATATACGGTGCTCCGCCTTTATTAAATCAGCAATTATTGCATGATCGGATTGATGCCATTATCAATTATTGGCATTTTGCAGCCAAACTGGAAACCAAAGGATACAAACAACTGATCAGTGGCCAACAAATTTTGCAAAAACTTGGTATTAATGTAACAGTTCCTACGCTTGGTTATGTGTTTAATCGTAGCTGGGCAAATCAGAATAAAAAAATTATCAATGCTTTTCTTATCGCAACCCAGCAAGCCAAAAATCAGCTTTGCCAATCAGATGATGCCTGGAAACAGATTATTCCTCTAACTCGGGTTAAAGATCTTGAAACGCAAAAACAATTACGCCTGCGATACTGTTCAGGTCAAATCAAACAATGGGGTGAAGCTGAACAACATGCTGCTGCAAAAATCTATAGCCTATTACGCAAATATAGTAATAATAAATTAACCGGAAAATCGGAAAACCTACAACCAGGCACCTTCTGGACTATTGATTAATATCATTATGAGCTTAAATCCGGCCAACCTTCCAAATAAAATTCTATCAACCTTATCTATATTGATACTGATTGTAATATGGCATGGCATCGCTTTAATTATTGATGATAATACCCTCCCCTCCCCACTTCATGTAGCAGAGGTTTTATATCTGGAAATTAAATCGGGGCAATTACTCCATCATTTAGGCATTACCTTATTCCGTTTAGTTACCAGCTTTTCCATTGCCATGTCTCTAGGTTGCGCTATCGGTATCTTGTTAGGCAGAAGCACTAAACTGAATGCATTTTTTGATAACTGGTTAATCATTTTTTTAAATATTCCGGCATTAGTTACCATTATCTTATGTTATGTTTGGTTTGGTTTAATTGAATCTGCAGCGATTTTAGCCGTAGTCATTAATAAATTACCTAACGTCATCGTGACTATCAGAGAAGGAACCAAGGCCTTGGATAAAGATTTGTTAGAAATGGCGCATTGTTACAATTTCAGCAAAAAGAAAACTTTATATCACATAATATGGCCACAACTTCATCCTTTTGTCATGGCTGCCACTCGTTCCGGCCTAGCTTTAATCTGGAAAATTATTCTGGTTGTTGAGCTTTTGGGTCGTAGCGATGGAATGGGATACCAGCTACACATATTTTTTCAGCTTTTTGATGTTGCTAGCATTTTAGCCTATACCATTGCTTTTATTGCAGTTATTCAATTTATAGAAGTGGTTATTTTGAAACCAATAGACAACAAAGCATTACGGTGGCGATGATGACTGATATACAGATAGAAATCGAAAATAAAACCTATTGCTCACCAGACTCACGCAAACATGTCGCTATTGCAGATCTAAAATTATCTTTGCCTTCAAATAAGTTTATTTGCTTAGTTGGTCCTTCAGGCTGTGGTAAAACCACCTTACTCAATATTATTGCCAACCTAGATAAGCAATATCAGGGAGAAATTCTATTGGCTCAAGATCAAACACCACCCAAAATAGGCTACGTTTTTCAAAACCCAAGATTAATCCCCTGGCGTACTACCAGAGAAAATATTGAACTGGTACTAGATAAACAACAAACTCCAGAGATAATAGATTCTTTGCTTGAATTCATGCAATTAACAGACATTCAAGATACTTACCCAGAACATTTATCTTTAGGAATGAGTCGACGAGTTTCTTTAATTAGAGCCTTTGCTGTAAACCCAGATATTTTGTTAATGGATGAACCTTTTGTTTCTTTAGATGCGCCAACCGCTCGACAAGTAAGAACCTTATTACTTAACCTCTGGAAGCAAAGACCTCATACAATATTGTTTGTTACCCATGATTTACGAGAAGCTATTACTTTAGCGGATCAGCTGATTTTTCTTTCAGCCGCTCCGATGACAGTCATCAGCGAAATAGAAGTTAATATTCCAAGAAAAAATCGAAATGACGAGTCTGTAATTGAAAATTTTCGGCAAAAATTATTAACAGAATACCCCGAAATACAAGCTTTACTATGAGTTCCGATCAAAGGGAGCTGGAAATAAATAATCATCCATTATTGAGTGGGATTTTTGGTATCCGCTATAAATCCCAGAAGGAACATGGAAGACCGACAGCCACTCAGACAATGCCATCAATGTAGCCTGGTGGAGCGTAGCGGAATCCGGGGCAGTCGTGTATCATTCCTTCCCGAGTTTCGCTGCGCTACATCCAGGCTACCCGTTAATTCAATATCAGTGACGGTTGCCC
>CAYNRB010000159.1:0-7564 GCA_964399475.1 uncultured Methylomarinum sp. | reverse complement strand
CGTTCTTTAGTCGTTGGTTTACAAGATTAATTATAAGTTTTTACCACTGCTCCCCTGTAGTCTCTTAACACTTCACTATTCTTTAGTTGGTATTTTTTAGGGTCATAATAAATGCCTGAAAGTCTACGTTTAAATTCATCTGTCACTTTTCTATTATCAAATTTATTTTCGACTACACGTGGCGTAATAATGACTATCAACTCACTTCTGACAACTGTCTCCACTTTGCTTCCAAATAAGACCCCCAAATAAGGAATCTCTTTTAAGATGGGTATGCCATTATTGCTTTGAGTATGAGTTTCAGATATCAATCCTCCTAACACTAAACTTTCACCATTAGTTACGGCAACAGTGGATGCAATTTGACGCTGTAAAATAGTCGGAGAATCAATGTTGGAGCTTGTTGTTTCAGTTGCATTATCTACATTCTGTTCAATTTCCAGTATTACAACACCATTGGCATTCACCCTCGGTTTTACAGTTAAGGTCACTCCCGTATCACGCATTTCGATATTACTGGTCTGAATCAGGTCATTGACACTACCTCCGCCACTGGTATTAGTTTGTTGCGATGTTCTAACAGGAATTGAATTGCCTACTTTTATAGTGGCTTCATGATTGTTTAAAACCATTAATGATGGAGCTGATAAAACATTTATCTTGCCATTTTCAGCCAAAGCAGTAATTGTTGCAGTGATATCCTGCTTAGAAGTCAGTTTGCTGTAGCTAAAAACACCACCTGTAGTAGCATTACCAACTGCTTCAGCAATAGTCCCTATAACATTGGGCTGGGGAGCGCCTGCTAATAGTGTCCGATCTTTACTATTAATAGACCACTGCACCCCATATTTCAAATTGTCATTTAAATCCACTGAGATAATAGTGGCATCAATCAATACCTGCAAAGGCATCACATCTAACTGTTTGATGATTTTGTTAAGTATTCGATACTGCTGTGGTTCTGCTAATATTACCAGCGCATTATTGGGTTCATCGGCAATAATAGTGACCCCTTCTAATGATGCATTGCCTGCACTACTGCCTTTTCTACGTTTGGATTTTTTCTTATTAGTGTTTTTTTTATTACTAATTGTTGCAACTCTCTGACCTGGAGCAACTGATGCAGCTGATTGTCTGGAGGAGCTGGATCCGCTAATAATTTCATTTAAAGTATCAGCCAAGTCCAGGGCATCAACATGTTGGACTCTGTATACAACAATACCGCCTTCTCCATTGACTCCATTTTGAACGTCAAGACGTTTTATCCATTGTTCTGCTTTTTTTAAATAGGCTTTCTGTTGCGAAACAACTAAGATCGCATTTAAATGTTTTATACTGATAAAGCGAAGCATTCCGCTAATCGGGCTTTTTTCGCCATTGATAAATATTTTCTCGATTTCTGCTAGCGTATTGTCAACTTCGGTATTTTCCAGCAGAAACAAGCCAAAAGAAAGGCCTGCAAAAAAATCAAGATCAAAAGTATTCACTAAATCTAAAACTCTTTCTAGCTCTGCTCGAGTCCCAGCAACCATTAAAATATTGCGCGCCAGATCAATTTTTATAATGGTGTTAGCTGGAACCACAGGCTGAATAATTTCTGCCATATCAGCAGCGCCTACAAATTTCAAAGGTATGATTGAAATTTGGTAGCCGTCAGGTTTTTTTCTATTAGGAAGAGAAGTATTTGCTGAATGTAAGGCTTGAGATTTAGGCTCAATTCTATAGATACCATTACTTTTAACTAAAACCGCATCGTTAACACTCAGTAACATTTCTAGAATGGGTAATAATTCTTCTTTATGTAAGCCACGAGTAGTATGCAGGGTAACCGTTCCAGAGACTTTTGGGTTGATTATATAATTCAGTTGTAACTCTTCTTTAAGAATTATATTTGCTACTATGCCTAAATCAAAAGCATCAAAATTCAAATTAATTTTACCCTCAATATCTTTGGAGAGGTTTGGCTTTTTTAGTGGCTTTTGAGCAATAAAATTTCCACTTCCAATAAATTGTTGGCTTTGTGTTTGTTGCGTCTCAGTTACTTCATTTTGGTTGTTATCTAGTTGTGAAAATACTAGAGGTTCAGAGGTTAGAGAATCTTCAGAAGATTCATTTTCTGCTTTGCTATCTATCTCTTCGATAGGTATTTTTATACCTAACCTAGATCCTAAGTAAAACCCAGAAGATCCACAAGCAGTTAAAAAAAGACTACTTGTTACTACCAGAAAAAGAAAGCTGATACGTTTTCTATTTGACTTCATTCTAACTATTGTGTATTTCGTTTAAATGGATTGGTTGTTAAAAAGGGATTGGCTGGTTTTTTTTGTTGCATTTTTTGGGTGTTGTTTTGGTTCTTTTTTTGTTTTTTGTTTTTGGGTTGTTTGAGTCTATTGATTGGAACAGATGAGGCTTTAAGGGGTTTACGCAACTTAATTGTTTCATTTTTACCTTCGTTTTCAATAACCACGAGATTGTGATTTATTGTTTTTAAAACCCAACCTTGCATTAAAGCACCTTGCTCAAAACGTAGAAACTTTTCATTATCCGGCCCTGCTTTAGGGTTTTTAAAAAATGCAAAAAGCCCTCGAGGTGTGTCGGTAACACCCATAAAAATATAGTCAATTTTGTCAACGACCTTAATTTCTTCAATTGAACTTGTATCTTCATCATTAATAACAATAGGTCGTCTGCCTTTGAAAAACAAAGGCCTTTCTACAATATCTGCATAATCAATCAGTTGTTGTTTGTTAAATTGATAATTGGGTATCTGTTCCATAGTAAACCCCGCGCTTTTTACATTTTGTAATTCTTGCAATAACTGAGAGCGATAATCTTTACCAAAGTTTAAGGTCCAAGCTATCAAAATCAGGATCAACAGGCTACCTATAGCAAATAGGATTGCCAAGGAATATTCCCACTTTTTTGTAGCGATCACACTTCTTTCCTCATATAACTAGAAACCTCCAGGGTCACTGTTACTTTGCCAGAGTGTTCTATTTGGCGCGTTTTTCTATTACGCTTACCCCGCTGGGGCACAATAGTCAAAACCTCTATGTTCATTAAGGGCTTTTCTCGGTCAAGTTCGTACAAAAGACTTTTAAGCATTTCCATATCACCTAAAATTTTTATTTTGACAGCAATACGCACCAGATTATCTTGTTCTTTTGGGACCAATACCTGAGAACTGGTCTGCTCCCCTTCGGCACTCTGAATAATTTCTTTGATACGTTTTTGTAATTTAGCGGCGGCCAGTGAAGCAGTTTTTAGTGAATAAAAATAGCCCAAAGCATTGATTTCTTTGCGGCCCTGTTCAACTTTTGTCAACACCTCTTCACGACTGGCAATAATTCTCTCATAGCGCTTAACACGAAACATTAAATCATCAATTTCAGATAATGTTTCATTTAATGTGTTATACCAGGGTATAAAAATAACCGTACCAATAAAAATAATAATACTGAATAATAAACCTATAGCAATCCATCGTTGGTGTGTTTTATTCGGTTTCTGCATCACTTATTTCTTTTGCCACTTCTGTTGATATTTTAAATCGTTCCAAACCGGATTTTTTATCTTTTGTTACCGATGAAATGAATTTTACATTTTTCAAAACTTTAGTTTTTTCTAATGAATCTATTAAATTGGTTGCACTATCTGATTGCCCTGTTATTTGTAAGGTTTTTCTAAAATAATGCAATCGTGAAATCCAGGTAACATCATTCAATACCTTACTAACTGTATCAATAACTTCAATTAAAGCAGGCGAAGCATTTTTTTGATCAATCACCTTTTGTGTAGCCTGATATAAATAATCAATGTCTTTTTTTGAATCATCTATTTTAAATGCAAGCCTTTCTACTTTTTGGGCATGCTGTTTTAACTCATCCAAAGCATCGGTGGCTTTTGATAAAGGTATTACTAGTAGGGCAACAAACATAACTAAAGTTAATAAAAAAGAGCCAAGTAAAATAAACAAAGGGGTTTTGTTGGTTTTCTGACAACGGTCTTTAGCTAATAAATTGTATCGACTCTGTGACTCACCCGGAATAATTTTCTGAACCACTGAATCAGAAAAAAAGGGCTTTAGACCTAATAACAAACAACTGTCATAAAGCCTATCTAATGTGGCTTTTTTTACCATAATCAATAAAACATGGATATGGGTGTTATTTTTCGCTGAACCCAGTTTAATATAATCGAAATACACCTGATTTTTATCAAAAGGTGTATAACGATCCAGTTCATAGCCAATGACTTGATCTAAATTTGCTTCAACAGCATTTGGCAAAAAAATTGTCTGTTTAACTGAATGTATTTCAGGTACTCGCAAAACAATTTCCAGATCATTATATTGATTATTACTTTCAATTAAATTCTGTAACTCTTCTTTACCCAATGCATTGATTTCAAACTCACCTAACAGAGATTCCTGATTTCGATTAACGTAACATACGCTAGCTTTGTCTGAGGCTATTTCAATTACTAATAAGCTTTTACCTTTGCTTAAAATCTCACGAAATTTTTCCGGTAATAGAAAACTTAATTCTTGTCCCCACCATTTGAAAAACTGGGAAAATTCAATTTTCCCCTTTAGATCTAACATTTTAATTTATTACCCTAGCGTCATTTTCTGGCAAAAATAATGATGCCTGTAAATAATCCTTATTCCATTGCAAAACTTCATAGGGTAAGCCAACCTGCCCACCTTTTTTTCTAATCACTGCCTTAATCTGTTTTGTAATGTTTTTATCTATCATAGCTTCCGCGAGAATCATGTAAACATTAGTCTGACTGGCATTTCCCTGAAACCAAGCTGGGTTTTCAACGGGCTCAGAATTTCGTACACTTTCATCTCTCTGATGTAAATATTGATCAACCATTTCTTCATCAACATCAGCTAATGTTAATAATACTGAACGAGAGGCGGTTTTTGGATTAATAGTTGGTTTATTGGTATAAATACTGATTAAATTTTCTAGTTGTTGGTAGATTTTGGGCGTCATTCCCAATACCATTTGCAACTCTTCCAATGATTCAAATAAACTATTCCTGGGTTCATATTTCAAATTAGCTTCTTCATATTGTTTTTTTTCAGCACCATTGAGTCGATGCAAATCATTTTCATCACGCCAATCAAGAATTGCGTCACTCAGACTAGCTACTTGCGACTCATCAAGGTTGATTGAATCCAAAAGTCCCTCTAATTCTAGTTTATTAGTATGATTAATACTAATTTTCCCTGATTCATCGGCAATTTGAATACGAATTCTTTTATTCTGATAATTAATTTCATATAGATTGTCGAAAGATTGCCACTTGTTTTCAGGGTCTTTACTCAAAAGCATAATGATGGCGTAGTTTATTCCTGCTTCAGCTAATGCTGAGGCTTCTACTTTTTCCTTTATCCCGGAAATCACCGTAGTTTCTCGCTGTATGGTTAATGCAAAACTACTCGCCATAATAGTCAATAGTGTAATAACCCATAATACGATAATCAGAGCCAAGCCTTTACTTTGTTTCATGGGCGTTGAAATTTTCCGTTTACAATGCCAAATATATTTCTGTTTCCCCCACCTACAGCGGCATCAATGTTTAAAGCTACAACTAGTTGAGGCCAGACGTCGCCATTATTTAATTCAACATCAATCGCAATTAAGTCAGGAAGTCTATTTTGTTCTAGCCAAACATTTTGCCAATCAGGATCATCAGTTTGTTGTTCTGCGCCAAAATAAGAAAAACGCAAACTTTGTATTTTTTTTAATATAACAACCTGCTCCTCTTCCCACTCTTCATTTTGTGGAAAAAAAGGTTGAATATCAACTAATAACCGAGATCCTTCTTGCCTATTAGATTTTTCAAGACTTAAATTAAATAATTGCAGACCCAATCGACCTGCACTAGCAGGCATAGATGCAACAAACTGTAATTTGTCTTCTTCTCCCTGAAATGAAAACTGCTCTTCTTCAAAAAAATCAGCTCTTAAAGGTAAAGTAGAATGAAGTTTGCTGCGTAAAAAATTCTGCACAATGGCGGCTTGGCTGACCTGCGCTATTTTCTTCTCGCCAGCATTCCAATTTTGTACACAAATTCTTAAACTGGCAAATAATAACAACATCATCACACTTAAAAGACTCATACCGATGAGGACTTCTAATAAAGTGAATCCTGATTGTTTCTGAATCACTGCATCAACTCCATGCTTTTTTGATTAGTTCCTGTTTTTATAATGGCACCATTATCTGTTTAGTTCATAAGTCGGATCAATAGCGTACTAAACTTGCTTGAAAAGTTCTGACAACAAGAATTATGTTTTGTTCTGTATCTGTCCTATCCATTTTGAAATGGAAGTCACATCTAAAACCTAGTCTTACTTAAATTATAAATTCACTGCAGGTGTACAAAATATATTGATCAGCTAAAGGAGGCGGTTCTTAGAAACAATAATTAACTTTAAACCAATAAAAAGACTCGGTTAGTTTTTATATCCTATCTTTAAGGTGCACGAAATAAATTCGACGACTGGCTGCACTAAAGCATAAGAATCGCTAAAAATTTTCGAATCTTTTGTCTGTCCTCCACGTTATGGTAACAGTTGCGTAGCTTGCTTTGAGCCAGTTGCCGAATTTAGGGGTGGGAATAAATAACTTGCGCACTCCTTAATATTTATTGATAGGTTTGATTTATGACATGTCGTTGATTTACTAATAAGTCATTAATAAATAGACAATAACTCGCATGTTAGAGTGACAATGGCCTGAGCTAGGCTTTACAGAAAATCAATTGTTTCTGATTAATATTGTCCGATTATCCTATCGAATTACATTACCAGTTTCTTCTAGCATTCTGAAAAAATCAGTGGCTAGTAAAATCACAGTACTTTACAGTTTTTTTCCTGCAAAATCTGCATTCGATACATTCATGTAGCCCAAAAAGATTTTAGTTTAACCCTATCGGATAAGCTGAATCATATTGACGTTATGAAAAATCAATAGCTTATATGTGTTTTCGAGTTCTGTCTAATTATTATAGAATAAAGAATGACTTACTTAATTAATGTAAGCCAGCGCCAAAGTCGAAAAACATCCGCTAAAGCGGCAGCCACATAAGTTAATGCACAAGCCTGCAAAATTTTTCTGATGGTGGGCATATATTCATCAGGAACATATCCTCCTTTTTCTAAAATGGGTAATGCCTTATTAAAACTCGCATCCCATTCTTCAGGCAAAATCGCCAAATACATTAGTACGGATGCTAGCATGGTAAAAATACCTATTACAGCCATCAATAACATAAAATGTGGAACTCTAATGATCGCACCCATTATCGGCATAATCATTAAAATATAAATACCATAGTGCTGGATCAGTTGTGCTTTAGCTAAATATTTTTCCCGCAACAAGCTGACAGGCTCTTTTCGATTAAACTGAATGGCATGTCCAACTTCATGAGCGGCAATGGCCACCGCCGATAAAGATTTTCCATTTAATGTTTCCCGACTCAATCGCACTACATTATCAACAGGACTGTAGTGGTCATTCTGACTTGCCGCCTGTTCAACTTTTAC
>CAYNRB010000158.1:0-7571 GCA_964399475.1 uncultured Methylomarinum sp. | reverse complement strand
AATCTAATTGTAAAATTTATGAATCAGCAATTTTCAAAGGAAAAAAATTGAATACTGCATCACCTTATATTTTGGTTGTTGACGACGAACCCGATATTAGACAACTAGTTTCAGAAATTCTTGAAGATGAAGGATATCAAGTAGAAATGGCAGAAAACGCCAGCTCTGCACGAGACAAAAAAAACCAGCGTTTGCCCCAATTAATTTTATTAGACATCTGGATGCCTGACACAGATGGCATTACGCTATTAAAAGAGTGGGTATCTGAAGACAAAACACTCTGCCCCGTGATTATGATGTCTGGACATGGCTCAGTTGAATCCGCAGTAGAAGCGACTCGCTTAGGCGCATATGACTTTCTAGAAAAACCCTTATCTTTAGCAAAATTACTGTTAACCATTGAACGAGCGCTTGAAGCCAGTCATTTGCAACAGGAAAATGCAGGGCTTAAACAACAGTTAATGCTAGATATAGAGCCTGTAGGTAAAAGTGCTATCATCGAACGCACTAAAGAACAGTTAAAGCGACTGGCTCAACATAATGCTAAATTACTATTGGTTGGCGAAGCAGGTGTTGGAAAAGAGCTATTTGCTCGATATATGCATAACAGCAGCCATCGCGATGGCCCTTTTGTAGACGTTGCTGTAGGCAGCATATCTCCTGAAAATTCGGCAGTTGAATTTTTTGGTAAGGAAGAAAATGAAAAGATCTATCAAGGACTACTTGAGCAAGCACATGGCGGCACCTTATTCTTAGGAGAAATTGCTGGAATGGACTTAGAAACTCAGGCAAGATTACTGAGTGCACTCGAATCCAGTTCTTTTCTTAGAGTCGGCGGCAGTGAATCTGTACGTGTGGATATAAGGCTAGTCGCATCGACACGAATTGCGCTGGATGAAGAAGTCAATGCCGGTCGTTTCAGACAAGATTTATACTATCTGCTGAATGAAGTGGCACTGGAAATTTGTCCATTAAGAAAACATGGCGAAGATGTCCCTGGACTATTAAGTTACTACATAGATTACTTTGTTAATATAGAAAAACTTCCTTTCCGTAAGTTTTCTATGGCTGCACAAAATTATTTACGAAATTATAGCTGGCCTGGCAATGTCAGAGAATTGAGAAATCTGGTTCAACGTCTGATGATCTTAGGTGCCGGAGATGATATTGAATTAGATGAAGTCAAAACCGCATTAGGATCAATTGCCAATGAACCTAGATCGAATTTATCAATACCTGAATTTTTTAATTTGCCCTTGAAAGAAGCCAGAGAACATTTTGAAAAATCTTACTTGGAACATCACTTTGAAAAAACGGGCGGAAGTGTTGCCAAGTTGGCAGCAGCCATAGGTATGGAAAGAACCCATTTATATCGTAAATTACATGCACTCAAGATAAAACTATAAATTAACTTGAATTAATAACCGATATAAAGTAGAATTCTCGCTCTTTATTTAAGCCTTAACAAATTACTAAGTAACGATGAAAACATTTAGTGCAAAGCCAGCAGAAGTTAAGCGCGATTGGTACGTCATTGATGCAGAAGGTCAGACACTAGGTCGCCTTGCTACTGAGATTGCACGACGTCTTCGCGGTAAACATAAACCAGAATATACACCCCATGTTGATACAGGGGATTACATTATTGTAGTCAATGCAGAAAAAATTGGTGTAACGGGTAACAAAGAAAAAGATAAAATGTACAATCGTCACACAGGTTACATAGGCGGTTTAAAATCAGTTAGCTTAGGCAAATTAAGAAAAACCTTCCCTGATCGCATTATCAGAAATGCAGTTGAAGGCATGTTACCTAAAAATCCTTTGGGTCGTGCAATGTTCAAGAAATTAAAAGTTTACGCGGGATCGACTCACGATCATCAAGCCCAACAACCTAAAGTTTTGGAATTATAGGATTTTTATGGCAGCTCAATATTATGGAACAGGTCGTCGCAAAAGTGCAGTAGCACGCGTATACGCAACAACAGGTTCAGGAAAATTCACCATTAACAAGCAAACGATTGAAGAATATTTTGGTCGTAAAACAGATCAGATGCTTGCTAAACAGCCTCTAGAACTTCTGGAAAAGACGGCAGATTTTGACTTAAATGTATTTGTTAAAGGCGGTGGCCCTTCTGGACAAGCAGGCGCAATTCGTCATGGCTTGACAAGAGCACTGATGGACTTTGATGAGGAATTACGCCCTCAGTTAAGAGCAGCGGGTTATGTAACACGCGACTCTCGTATTGTAGAACGTAAAAAAGTAGGCCTACACAAAGCCAGAAAACGTCCTCAATACTCGAAACGTTAAAGAATTACCAGAAAAGCTTTCAGAAATTGAAAGCCTTTCTATTAAAAAGGCCGTAAGTCGAAAGACACGGCCTTTTTTGTTCTTTAACAAGCCCTGAAAGTGCATAGTTTTGAACTACCTTTTGGGTCAATAAAGCCGTATTAATTAACACTCAAACGGGTTAATTAATTTAACCCCCATTCCACTGAAATCTTTAATATTTCTAGTCACCACCACTAAATCACGAGTCAGAGCAGTAGCAGCAATTTGTTTATCAAGTGCATTTTCATGATTTGGTACTCTTAGCTGCCCCCATACTTGAGCCTCTGATTCAGTAAAATCAAGAATATTTTCCAAATATTCATCAACAATCAATTCCAACCATTCTTCCAGTTTATTCGCTTGCTTGTCATCGCCTCGATGCCGAATCAAATTAACACCACGTCTTAACTCTCCAACAGTAATAACACTAATAAATAATGGCAATTCCGCTACTACCGCTCTACTAAAAAAATCTATTACACCTAAATCCGCTTTATTTTTCTTTCTAATTTCACTCAGAACATTTGTATCAATCAAATACATTTTAAACACAACCAGTTTGTTCACGCTTATAATCAAGATCTTCACCTACATCAGGTATTGACAAAAGCACCTCAGCAAAGCTCTTTTTTTTGGGTTTTAATAGAACCGTCTCTAATATTTTTCGATGCTCTGCTTCAGCACTGACACCGTGCATCCCAGCACGAGCCTTTAATGCTTTTACCACAGTATCATTGATATCACGAACAACTAAACTTGCCATAAGGATTCTACCAATTTTTGAAAAGAATTAATGCTATCATTGACACCCAACAAATGCAATCAATGATAGCATATTCACAATGATCCTAGAAAAATCAGTTGGGCGCGGATTTATAGTGCAAGCCATTGGTTTCACAGTGCTTTGAAAAAATCTTAGTCTCACCCATTCGGTTAGGTGGGATTTTTTTGAAGTGCTGTGAAATCAATAGTTTGTGCTAGAAACCGTGATCCAACTGATTTATCTAGGATGATAGGAAGCTTGAGCCAAACAAACTCAGATCATCCCTGCGTTTAATATTCGCTATTCTAAAACAAATTAAAAGCCATTCCAAAATATTTTGACACGACATTTTATGCCCTGATAAATCCCAAAACCTCATAAATATGCCATAATATCTAATCTATTCAATGTAGTTCTTGTTTAAATTAGCACATCTATATTCTGATATTACCTACATCTTAAAATCAATTTTTATATGACCCATAAATCATTCACATTTGAACAGATTCATATAGAAGTTGCGCGTAATGCCTCTGATGACTTTAATCTATTTCATGACAAACACAAGTGGTTACAGATTAATCATAATCCGTTCAAAGGCCCTATTGTTCTTGGCTATCAGCTCAATACCTTAATTGAATATCAAATGCGTTTATATCGTGAAGCGCATCATGAAAATCAGATTATTGACGAAAATAATCTACGCTTTAGTAATTATCAAATCACTTTCATTAATGCACTTAGACCCAAAACGCCCTTTGAGTTAACCATCAAAAAAACCTTAATAAAAACCATTCCTAATTTAACTCTGGGTAACCGCATAGCGATAAAATCGAAAGACAAAACCATTCTCTTAGGCTTCAAAAAAGAAACTCAAAACCCTTTGTTTCTGGAAAATTATCACTTTAAGAGATTACCCAACCTGAATGTGATTCAAGACAAAACCATCATTCCCGGAACAGAGTTTTTTCTTAAACGTAAATTTTTAAACAATGGAAATGTCAAAAACTTTCTCTCTGGTTCATTAGCTGAACAGTCAGATTATTTTGATGAATTATCCCATAAAGCCCAATACCCGGAGGTTTTTCCTTGTAGCCTGACTTCGGGTGCTCTTTTAGAAAAAGCGCAGCTAGAGAACCATGATTTTAAACGCAACCCCATGGTTTACACTTCTCAGGACATTACCGTAGACCGAGTATATTTAAACAAATTAAAAAATGACGATAAACTGTATATATTAGTCAAACAACACCCAGAATCTAGCAATAATACTTTAAACCAAACCAATATCATGCTAAGAACCTATGATTGTTTCGGCTTGTTACATAATCATGATGTATTGTTCAGGGTAAGAATGAATCTTGTACCTTTAGAGGAAATACTTAAAAGCCTTAATCGTTAAAAATTACATTATTGATGACAGGCAAAGCTTCTTCAATATGTTCAAAACCATGAGACCCTCCTTCATAGCTATAGACATCCGCTATTTCTTGATATCTGGCTAACGTTTTATATGAGTCTATCAATTCATCTGCCATATCTAGCAACAGCGTTCTTTGACTCCCAGCTTCTGGGAAATTTTCCAACGCCTGCTCATAATTATTAAATTGATCGCAATGTGACTGCTTCCAATCAAAAGCCTGTTTTATTTCAAAATTTTCAGTAACTCCTATGAATTGAGCCAATAGTTTTGACGGTTTTATTGCCGGATTTATCATTATCGCTCTGGCATTAGTTTTCATCGCCATATATTCACTGGTAAAGCCACCCAGAGATGAACCCATAAATAAAGTCTGATAACCCTCGGCTTCTAAACTCAAGAATGATCGCCTTAATTCTCTGATAACTTGTTGAAAATCTCTGTAATCCAGATTAGGCGTAAAAAACTTAATTTGATTTTTTTTACAATAACATTCTAAAACGACTAACTTTTTCTTACTAGTTAACAAATTGCCAGACAAATCCACTGAAGCTGAATTAAAGCCGTGACAATATATAATTGCGTATTTCATATCTGTTACACCGTCTGATTTTTAAACGGATTGATCGAGTATTTCAATGACAAAATTCGCCCCATCCGCATCGTTAAAAGCAATTAATTTTCCTTTCATATTATTTTCTATAATAATTTTTGACATATACAAACCTATCCCTGTTCCTTGACTTTCTAATTTCGTTGTAAAATAAGGCTCATAAATTTTGCTGATTATTTCTTCGGGTATTCCACCCGCATTATCTTTTACTTTAATTCTGATACCGTTAGATATCTGATGCACATGAATAGTAATCTGAGGCTCTGAGGTTTTTTTTTCTAGCAATACATCTTTAGCATTATTTAACAAATTAAGCAGCACCTGTGAGAGCTCTCCTTGAAAACCTTTGATACTAATACCTTCATCACAGTTTATTTCAATTTCAATATTGTGACTTTTAAATTGGGCATCCAGAAGGTTCACTGTATTATTCACCAGCACATAAATATCAAATCTTTCACTATGCTTATTAGGTTTAAAAAAATTACGAAAATCATCAATGGTAGTCGACATTTTATTAATTAAACGTTCCGATTTCTCCATACTGCGCGCCATGAACTGATCGTTTAATTTGCCTGAATGATAGGTTAAATATTGGTTTTGCACTACCAGACTCAATGCGTTTAAGGGTTGTCGCCACTGATGAGCAATTGCACCAATCATTTCCCCCATTGCAGCAAGACGAGACTGTTGAATCATTAAACGTTCTTGTTCTTGGCGATGAAACACCTCCTCTTTTACTTTTTGATCAAGATCACGATTGAGAATATCTAAATCCATGGTGCGTTTTTTAACTTCCAGTTCCAACTTTTGATTATAATTCTCTAAATTTTGTTTGGATTGCTGTAAAGAAAAAACCATTTGATTAAAACTGGTTGATAACACACCAATTTCGTCTCGACGACTAATTGAAGATCGTACATCAAGGTTACCATTTGCAACTTGCATCGCTAAATCACTAATAATTGAAACAGGACGGGTAACCCATCGAGCGAAAAAATAACCGATAAATACAATCAATGCCATAGAAATCCCTGTTATATAGACCAATTGAAAATACATTTCTCTGACATAAAAATTGTATTCATCTGTAGTGAATTCTACATGTAGCCAACCCCATTTTATTCCAGAAAAAGCAATCGGATAAACAAAATGATAGCCCTCTGCCTGTAATTTCTGATTGTTAATTTGAAATTCTATTTTCTCTGTTTGATGAATAGCTAAAGTTTGCTCCAGTTTATCTATCTGCGTCCAGCCTTTCTGATTGATCTTGACTGAATTTCCCCGTAGGGGTGATATTGCAACATAACGAATGCTAGGGTTGTTTTTCAATACCTCCAGATTGTGTTCTACAATAAAACCGAAATCGTTACTGATGATTGCATCAGAACAGGCTTGAATAATCGAACGGGAAACCGTGACGCCCTGAGTGTACATGGTTTTTTGTAAGGCATTTTTTTGCATAGGAATTATCATAAATGCAAAAAATAACATAATGGCTAATACCAAAATTGCAAAAAGAATAAAGACTCTAAGGAAAACCCGGTTTCTGATTTTAAGAGCCATTACTTACTCACTTGATTGTTAAACATATCTAATATATTTTTACCTTGAGTTGTTTGCTTCAGTACTGACATATTTGCATTGATCGAATTTCTGATGTCACTGTTAAGATGATTAAAACTAAAGAAAAGCACCGGTAAAAATGTTTCACCTGATTGATGCACTATCACAACCTTTTTAAGTATAGCGAGGTTTAATTCAACGCTTAAATCAAAAATATGTTTCGCTACTATACATATATCACTGACACCAAAATCAGACAACCTGAACTCACGGAAATTAATTTGATACCTAAAAAAGGCTGAGGCTAAGTTTTGTAAACGATAACAATCACTCATCATGCCATGAATGCTGGGTTACGTTTTCTCGCTACACTCAAAAACCTAACCCAGTCACCCCTTGTGGTCTCATTTTATTTTCTTGTATTTATCTACAAGATATTGATTTTATTATAGAGGATCAGGTTTTCTGAAAGTAGACATCTAATACTGCTTGGGGTGCAGTTTTGGTATGCTTTATTTTAAAAAAAACGCAAACTGTCTATTCCACTGCTTTGTTTTACCAAGTAATTCAAATAATAGGTCATTAATAAATACTCGGGATGTAATGATACGGGTTTTCCACGAAAACTATTCAATTGCAAGTTAGTCATTGGTTTTTTTGCCACTATTATGTAATTTTCCTGATCCGACGACTCTCGTTGAATCGTCCAAATGGGCTCTACGATAATGTCTTGAAAGAAATCATAGAGAGTAATATTAGTGATAACTATTAAAAATAACAAAGCTAAAATCACCGTTCTTAATCAAACTTTGAATTTCAGAAAAGGTTTTAACCCATCTTCGTGACTTTTTCTACTCTAAATCATTGATATGTGGTAATC
>CAYNRB010000157.1:0-7681 GCA_964399475.1 uncultured Methylomarinum sp. | reverse complement strand
TAACAATGTTTTATAGCGAAAAAACTTTTTTTAACTCCAATGTTACCTTGTAAAAGCATATCCACTATTATAAAAATTAGTTAAGCTTTGTTCTAAGTACCCAAGCATAATTATTTTAACAATTTTACGCAGGATTTTTTTTCATCTTAGCCGTGACATAAATGGGCGCATAGCTGGCTACGCAACTATTTATGTCACGGCTAAGATGGGAAAAAAGACAAGTAAAAAGTTAAAATAATTATGCTTGGGTACTTATACTTCGCGCGGTCACGGTTGCGGATTTCTAGCGGCCGGTTTTTGCCGATAGACTGTGTTGCTGAAACAGTTGCGTAGCCAGCTATGCGCCCGTTTCAGCGCCTTGCTATCAACAAAAACCAACTCGCTATAAATTCCGCAACCGTAACCGCGCAAAGTATATGCAAGGCTATCCCCTCGACAGCATTTGCTTTGGACTTCATACTACGGTTATAAATACTATTACTTCCATCGCGGTAGGAAAAATAATCCATGTTCATCCTGCACAGTTCCAATAAAACTGAAAACCTACTAATCCATCTCACTTCGGTTATTGAAAGTCTTCCCTTGTCTAACCCATTAAGCAAGGAAACTTTTCTTATTCAAAGTCAGGGCATGGAACGTTGGTTATCTCAACAATTAGCTAATTATTTTGCTGTCTGGGGTAATTATGAATTTTTGTTTCCTGGTAAATTTTTTAGTTCTCTGGCAGAAAAAATTGATAGTCAATTTGACGATGCCATTTTTGACAGAGAATTAATGTTATGGAAATTTGAGCTTTTGTTACGAAATCTGGACGATGATTGTTTTAAGCTGCTAGTACAGTATGTGAGTGGTGAAAATCAGGATTTAAAACGTTTTCAATTAGCCCAGCGTTTGACACAGACTTTTGATCAATATCAAATGATGCGCCCTGATATGCTGGCCAAATGGCAACAGGGTCAACTTTTATATAATACAAATAGCGAAAGTTGGCAACGTATTTTATGGCATAAAATTGTTAAGGATAACAACTTTAAACATAGAGGTTCTTTGTGGCAGGCTGTGATTAACAAACTCAATCAGGCAAATGAAAATCAGTTTTCCTGCAAACTGCCTGAGCGAGTTTTTGTGTTTGGTTTAAATACGCTTGCCCCTTTGTTTCTAGATTATCTACAAGCCTTATCTCGACATTGTGATATTCATTTATTTCTACTCAATCCAGCACAAGTTTATTGGGCTGATTTAGCCAATAAAAAACAGCTTAATGATTCAGCTTTGGAAAGTCATCCATTATTATCTACTTTAGGTCAACAAGGTAGAGAATTTCAGCAAATGTTATTGGAACAGGCTAATTTTACTATTGAACCTGAAAGTTTTGAATTGCAGGAAGCAACAAACAACTTGCAACGGTTACAAAATGATATTTTAAATAATCAAGTAGCCGCTAATCAAAGCGTAGAAAACGATCATTCAATCAGCATTCATTCATGTCATTCAAGAATGCGTGAAGTGGAAGTTTTAAAAAACCAGTTGTTATTTTTTTTAGAACAAGATCCTGAATTACAATTGCGTGAAATTGTTGTCATGGCACCTGACATTCAGCAATACACCCCCTATATTTCTGCTGTTTTTAGTGATATTCAACATGCCATTGCTGATCGAAGTTTACGTCAAGATAATACCTTACTTGATATCTTCATCCGTTTTTTAAAACTCAGCCAGAGTCGCTTTGGCTGGCAAAGTGTCATGGATTTATTAGAACAACCGCTAGTATATTCCAATTTTGCATTGTCTGAAACAGATCTTGAATTGATTCAACATTGGGTTTCTCAAACCAATATTCGCTGGGGAAAATCGGCTACACACAAACAGGAATTGGGACTCCCAGAACTGGATCAAAATACCTGGCAAGCTGCATTAGACCGTTTATTAATGGGCTACGCTGTGATTAGTGAAAACAATTTTGTTGATAATGTTTTGCCGTATAGTGAAATTGAAGGCTCTTCTGCACTGGTCTTAGGGGGGCTAAATGATTTTATCCAACTGTTATTTAAGGCAAGTGATAAATTAAAGCAGCCTTGTTCACTCAGTCGTTGGTGTCATCGGTTTTATACGCTTGCCGATCAATTATTCTCGGTTCAAACTCAGAACGAACAAAACCAGCGCCAACAATTATTTGAGTTACTCACAGATTTAGACACCAACGTAGCAGAGATGCATACTGAAGAAGTAGCGCTAGATGTGGTTATTGCTTGGCTGGAAAGCAGGCTCTCAGAATCTAAATCCTCCAATGGTTTTTTACGTGGACAATTGACCTTTTGTTCCATGTTACCAATGCGTTCAATTCCCTTTAAAGTCATTGCATTATTAGGTTTAAATGAAGGTGAATTCCCAAAAATTGACAGTTTCCCAAGCTTTGATCTAATCGGCCAAAATTTTCGTCAAGGAGACCGGTCTCGCAGAGCTGATGATCGTTATCAGTTTTTAGAAGTTTTGCTTTCTGCCAGGAAACAATTAATTATCACTTATATCGGTCAGTCTATTCAACATAATGAGGAGATCCCTCCTTCTGTGGTGATTAGTGAATTACTAGACGTACTCAAAGACTACTACAAACTTAAAGAAACCATCGTCAAACATCCATTGCAAGCATTTAGTTATCGGAATTTTACCGGAGATACTAATCTTTTCAGCTTTTCAGCAACAGATTATCAAACAGCACTTGCACTGCAAACCGAATCATTCAAAACTGAATCATGGTGGCAAGGCAAGCTTGAGTCCGAAAAATTAGAAATTATAAATATCAGTGATTTATTTTTATTTTTTAGACATCCACAGCAACATTTTTTACAACAACAGTTTGGAATACGTTTGTCAGGCTTATCAGCAGATGCCGAAGAAAGGGAAGCTTTTTCCTTAGACAAATTAGAAGCCTATGGAATTAATCAACAATGGATTGATCAGTTATTAAATAATCAGCCTTATCCTTTAAAAAACTTGCAAGCACAAGGTCGGTGGATTTCTGGGACTGCGGGAGAATTAGCATTTAGTCAGCAGCAACAAATAATCAATGAATTTGTTGAACGTATTAAACAACAAGATTTAGGCCCAAAAAAGTCCAACATTACAATAGATATAGTTATCGGAGAGGTTCGTTTAATTGGAAATTTATCTCAAATTTATGAGCAAGGCTGCTTGCTTTATCGTTATGCCGATTTAAAAGGTAAAGATTTCATGCAGGCTTGGCTACAACATCTAATCTTAAATCAGCTACAGGCAACTAATACACATTTACTCAGTAAGGATGAAACACTGGTATTTAATGCCAGTGATGAACAATCAAATAGTTTAGAAAAATTAGTCGAACTTTATAGACTGGGTCAACAGCACCCCAACACTTTTTTCACAGAATCAAGTTTTGAATATGTTAAACAGGCACTAAAACTTAAAAAAAGTACACGCTCAAAAAAACCAGCCCTCAATATGGCTGAGGAACAGTTTATAAAAGAAATGGCCTATGAACCTTCATTACAGCAACTATATCAATCTGATGAGGATTTATCTGAGGTATTAAATCACGAATTTGAACAGCTTTGTGTCAACTTGATTTTGCCTATCTGGGAAAGTGTCATGAAGTAACCAGATCCCTTGTTTGGTATTCTCACAGTTATGGACTTTCATGAGACGACAATGAGATTTATCGGGTACGTATAAGTGTTCTCCCATAATATTTACTAAGCATTGAACAATCAATTATTAGCTAAATTACATAAGTACCCAAGTATAATTAATTTAACTAAATTTTATGCAGGATTTTTTTTCATATTCAGTGTTGCATAAATAGGCGCATAGCGAGCTACGCAACTATTTATGCAACACTGAATATGAAAAAAAAGACAAGTAAAATGTTAAATTAATTATGCTTGGGTACTTATAGCCCCCTTGATTAGATATAATGCTGTTGAAAATATAGGAAAAAACCTATCCGCTATAAATTCTAGGGGGAAAATGGAGACCGACAGCCACTCAGACATGCCATCAATGTAGCCTGGATGGAGCGTAGCGGAATCCGGGGGCAGTCGTATCATTCCTCCCGGATTTCGCTGTGCCACATCCAGGCTACCCGTTAATTCAATATTAGTGACGGTTGCCCTGGGTTTTATAGTGGATACAAAATACCTTTAGTGATTGGAAAGGAGTTAATTGTTGGTTTTTATATCTTTGGCGATGAGGATTTAATATCACCCCGATTCTGACTCAGATATTTTCCTGAATTATTAGCTGATTATTCCCCACTTTTAAATAAATATTAACTGAAAGAATAAAAAAATGTTTGAAATAGAATACGAATTTCGAGAAGAAGACTTGATTCATTTTAATGAATTACAACTAAAAAATGACATTGAAATGCAAAAAAATATCCGTAAAAACCGGATATATGTTCCTGCAATCATGATGCTTATTGGCTTGTTTTACTATGTGTCTTATGGCAACACAATGACAACAATCTATATCACATTATTAGCGGGTGGCTGGGCAATCGTTTCACCTTATACTATGAAAGTCGATATGCGTAGGCAAATGCTTGAAAAATACACGATAGCAGAAAAAGAAGGCATGTTTGGATTGCATACTCTAAAGATAGAAGCTGATCATCTAGCTGAAAAATCTCCTGGTGGAAAACATAAAACACCGTGGAAAGAAATGCTTCGTGTCGATTATCTTGAAAAATATGTACACATATTTGTAGATCTTAATGTGGCAATTATAATTCCTATTGAAACCGTAAAAACAGGTGATTTAAAAAAGTTTGCTGAACAAGCAGAAAACTTGATTGATCGCTTGGGCTAGATTTCAGTACTGATTTCGCTAAGAAATTTGTTACAAATAGGTGCTCCAATTTGGTGTATGTACAAATTTTCTACGCATTAGACCGCTTACAATACATCATCTCGTGTTTGAATATAGAAAAAACAGGCTTCAACACAAGAAGTTTTATTCAAGTAGGGACCACCAATTTTATCTACTGTAAAAAACCACCATTCGCCCTGGTCATTAACAAAATACCTGTCTTGAGGTTTAAACAAAGGGTTTTGTGGTTTTTTTAGTCTTCTTGTCATAGGAACATTTTAGCTGAATTTTCGATGCTGAACTTTAAAAATATATCATTACGCCGAGGCGTTCGGGTTCTTTTTAGCGAATCCTCATTTACTATTCATAAAGGCCAAAAAGCCGGATTAACCGGCGCCAATGGAACCGGTAAATCCAGTTTATTTGCCATGTTATTAAATCAATTACAGGTTGATGAAGGTGATTTTACTATGCCACCTGGATTGGAAATTGCGCATGTTGCCCAAGAAACGCCTGCTGTTAGCTGTACTGCAATTGATTATGTGATAGACGGTGACAAAGAATTACGCCAATTACAACAAAAATTAGAAATTGCAGAACAGAATAATCAAGGTTTGCAACTTGCTGAGTTACACAGTTCTTTAGAACATATAGGTGGGTATACCGCTCAGGCACGCGCTTCAAGACTGCTAAATGGACTGGGTTTTACTACCGATTTAGAACAAAATCCGGTTAATTCATTTTCCGGTGGCTGGCGAATGCGCTTAAATTTAGCGCAAGCCCTAATGTGCCGATCTGATCTCTTATTACTTGACGAGCCCACTAATCACCTAGATCTGGATGCGGTTATTTGGCTGCAAGACTGGTTGTGTAAATATCCTGGAACCTTGTTATTAATTTCTCATGACAGAGATTTTCTGGATAGTATTACTGACCACATTATTCATATAGAACAAAAAAAGGCCGAAATTTATACGGGGAATTATTCGGCATTCGAAAAAATGCGCGCTGAAAAACTGGCACAACAACAGACTGCCTACATTAAACAGCAAAAGGAAATTGAGCATATACAAAGTTTTATTACCCGCTTTAAAGCTAAAGCCACTAAAGCCAAACAAGCACAAAGCCGAGTAAAGGCTTTAGAACGGATGGAATTAATTTCATCAGCACATATTGATTCTCCCTTCAATTTCAGCTTTCCTGCACCGGAGAAAATGCCTAACCCTTTGCTAAAAATTGAAGAGGCAGATATTGGTTATGCTGACAAAATAGTTATAAAACAGGCAACATTATCCATTTCTCCAGGCGATAGAATTGGATTACTGGGGCCAAATGGTGCTGGTAAATCGAGTTTGATAAAGATTTTAGCCTCTGAAATGCAACCATTAACTGGGAAAGTAAATACTGCAGATGCCTTGAATATAGGCTATTTTGCTCAGCATCAATTAGAACAGTTACGTTTAGATGAAAGTCCATTATGGCATTTGCAACAATTAGATAAACAAGCAACTGAAAGAGATTTACGACATTTTTTAGGTGGTTTTGATTTTCGCGGAGATAAGATTTCTGAAATGGTCAAACCTTTTTCAGGCGGAGAAAAAGCCCGTTTAGTACTGGCATTACTAGTCTACCAAAACCCAAATTTATTACTATTGGACGAACCCACCAACCACCTTGATCTAGAAATGCGACATGCGCTAAGCATGGCATTACAGGAATATGAGGGGGCTATTGTTATTGTATCACATGACCGCCATTTATTACGCTCAGTGACTGATCAGTTATTACTGGTTGCTGATGGTCAGGTTAAACCTTTTGATGGTGATTTGGATGATTATAGATCCTGGTTATCTGAGCAGAAAAAAATTCTCACAGAATTACCCCAGAACTCAGCAGAGGACAATAATCTTAACTCTCGTAAAGAACAGCGAAAACAAGATGCAGATCGTCGAAAACGCCTAAAACCTTTACTGAATAAATTAAAAAAATCTGAATTAGCGGTAGAAAAATATCATTCTCAACAAAAAGAATTAGAACAGAAACTGGCTGATCCAGATATTTATAGTGCCTCAGAAAAACATCACTTAAAAGAAATATTGGCACAGAAAGTTGAAATTGATCATGCACTAGAACAAGCTGAGATGGAATGGATGGAACTTGAAGAGCAATTAGAACAGGAAAATATTGCCAGTTAAATATTTTTTTTACTAGCAATAGCTAAGGAACCTGCACAAAATAACTTCGACAACTGGCTTGTCTTTTTGTCCGTCTTCAGCGGATTGCTATGCGCCCTACGCTGCGCCTTAAAGACGAACAAAAATCCTACGCCAGTTGCCCAGGTTATTTCGTGCCCATTTCTAAGTCAATTAGCCCTTATTTAACTCCAGGCGGGAAAGGTGTTGTATTAAAAAGAAGAGCTACTCTTTCGGTATTACCTCCAATAATTCTTGGAAATATGCCAAAAGATGGTGTTTATGGATTGATGATTTAGATGTGCAGGATGCAATATGTATACCTGAAATAAATAACTCAGCTTTTATATCCCTATAAAGTAAACCCACAAACGTTATTCTTTGCAGGCTATTCAGATAATGATTTCCAAAATGAGAAAATGGCACATATTGAAAAAGATAAGCGCTCAGTTTTTATGAAGTTTTCTTATGCTTGGCAGATATAATATAGAATCAAAAGTAACGCTCAAGGCTTGATTATATAATTACTTATTGAACCATGTCTAAGTTAAAACTAATGCTTGGTTAGCTTGAGCGGGTTATTCCCCTACCAGCGCATCAATTATTTTTTGACCAAGTTCAGGATGCCCCATAAAACTAAT
>CAYNRB010000156.1:0-7731 GCA_964399475.1 uncultured Methylomarinum sp. | reverse complement strand
AAACATCTGATCACCATCTAATTATAAATTTACTGATTAATGTGTGCTATGTTAAGTTTTGAGAGTAACAAGAAAACCTAACCTAGCATTAGTCTTCTAATAAGTATTTGATGGGGTCTACCAATTCTGGCATCATTCGATAATACTCAATTCAATATTGTTAGGTCTGGTAGGACTACAGATTTCTTTACCCAATAATATCCATCAAAGCCTTCCATTGCTAAGCTGAATTTACTTGTTACACTTTAATTCTTTCTGATCCATATCAATTCAAACCTGTAAAACAAAATCAAGCTAAATCAGCTGATATTCATAAAATAATGATAATCTAGAGCTTCTTTGTTTTGTATTGACGGTTAGGGCTGTAAGACTAGGAGGCTGTCCGAGAACTAACATCTTACTGAGTTGACACACAGCATATAGTGTTTTAATTTAATTTTAACACTATATGTTGTGCTAGTTTTTTAAAGATTACTGTTCTCGGACAGATTCCTAGCTCAAATTCGTTTTGTATTACTCATCAATACAAGATTAAATCTATTGGTAATCTATTCACACTATGAGAGGTTTTTATGGACGGACTAGAGCAGCTTGCAACGACACTGTCTTTATCTATGGGTATGGCTTGGGCGAGTGGTATAAATCTTTATGCGGCGGTATTTACACTAGGGTATTTAGCAAGTACGGGCAATATAGATTTGCCGCCCGACCTACAAATAGTTGCAAACCCAATGGTAATGGCTGTAGCGGGTTTAATGTTTTTTGTAGAGTTTTTTGCCGACAAAATACCCGGTGTTGATACAGCGTGGGATACATTACATACATTTGTTCGCATTCCAGCAGGAGCAATGCTTGCAGCAGGAGCTATTGGGGATGTTAACCCAGCAATTGAAATTGCTACAGCTCTTCTAGGTGGTGGATTGGCAACAGCAACCCATGCAACGAAAGCAGGTTCTCGAGTGTTGATAAATGCTTCACCCGAACCCTTTACCAACTGGGCGGCATCTATAACTGAGGATGCGACAGTAATAGGCGGAATTTGGCTGTGTTTAAATCATCCTATACTATTCTTAATTAGCTTAGTCCTTTTTATTATTTTAATGATCTGGTTATTACCTAAAATATGGAGCGGAATAAAAAAAGTCTTTCGATTTATTTTTGGACTTTTTAGTAAAGAAAAAGATACTACACCCGCATAAGGGAGATGAAAAAAATAATCATCCAATCTGGTCTTTTTGTCCGTCTTCGATCGTACAGCAACAGTTACATAGCCTGCTATGCGCCTTTTGCTGCACAATCAAAGATAAATAAAAATCCTGCCCAATAATGGATGATTTTTTATTTCCAGCTCCCTAAGAATAGGAAACTAAACAGATAATAGCTCTCTCTGAATTTGATTATTGATAAAAATGAATTTAATTCCTCTTTATTGCCTATTTTACTTGACTAAAGTCTCAAAAATTAGTCTAATGGTCGGCTCGATTCAAGTCAAGTCATTGCCCAGGTAGCTCAGTCGGTAGAGCAGAGGACTGAAAATCCTCGTGTCGACGGTTCGATTCCGCCCCTGGGCACCATATTTGAGTTACCATCCTGCAATGACACTAAAACCAAGTATAGTAGGGTGATTGTAGCGGTTCTTATACCCCTCTAATTTGCATAATAATTTCTCGGTAAAAATCATCTTATTGCAGTTCGATTATCCTCTAACTGATCAGAAACCCACAATCCATGCGGGTTTTCCATAAATTTAAAAACGGTTCTATAATTTTGTCAAAGTCCGGTAATTTCTCGTCTAAGAACAGTCATTGATCCTCTAAATTTTTTATCCAGGTTTCATCAGCGGTAATTAATGTCTGACCATCACTCATCAATTACGCAATCTAAAAGCTTGGGTTACTGTTACAGGGTATTTTCCGAGTGTAAGCTGTTTTTGGAAGGCTTTCGCTAAAGTTTCTATTACACCATCTGATCAAAATTAGTAACAATTTAGGTTTTTTTATTATTCCAACACTTTCGGGACTAAATAAAAATCACTATTTGCATTGGGTGCAAGACTTAGCATTAATTCTCTCTGATTACTTTCCGTTACAACATCTTCTCTTAATCTTTGCAGGGCATCCAATGGATTTGCCATAGGTTCAATCCCTTCCGTATCTATTTCATTCATTTGTTCAACAAGATCTAAAATATTAGATAAGTTTTTTGTATACTCATCTATTTTATCTTCAGTTATTGCTAATCGCGCTAAATGTGCAACCTTCATAACTTCATCTCTATTTATCGTTGTCATTCAAGCTCTCCAATTCTATTTGTATTGTTCGGGGATTCGACTATGCCAATCCGTATTTTTTTGATATTGATGGGCAACATTGAGCATTCTGGATTCGTCAAAATAATTTCCAATGATCTGTAATCCAACAGGGAGTTTATTAGAAAACCCAATAGGGATTGACATACCAGGTAAGCCAGCCAGATTCACTGGAATTGTAAAAATATCCGCCATGTACATAGCTACGGGGTCATCAACTTTTGCACCGATAGGAAATGCTGGGGTTGGAGATACGGGACCCATAATCACATCAACTTCTTTGAATGCCTCTACAAAATCATTCTTAATAAGTCGGCGTATTTTTTGAGCTTTAAGATAATAGGCATCAAAATAGCCGGCCGACAGGGCAAAGGCACCAATCATTATCCTCCGTTTAACCTCATCACCAAAACCTTCCCAGCGGGTGCGCTCATATAAATCTAATAAATTTTTTGGGTTATCGCATCGATAGCCATAACGAACCCCATCAAATCGCGATAAGTTCGCAGATGCCTCGGCAGGCGCAACAATATAGTAAGCTGCTACTGCTAAATTACTATTCGGTAATTCGATTTTTTTCACTTTAGCACCCAGTTTTTCAAACTGTTTGATTGATTCATTTACCAAAGAGGCAACATCGTTATCAAGTTCATCGGGAAAAAGTTGACTCGGAAGACCAATAGTCAGCCCTTCGATTGAATCATTTAGGTGTTCAGAGTAGTTCGGTACGGGTATGTTTGCACTGGTAGAATCCTTTTCATCAAAACCACTCAGTACGGGTAATACTAAAGCGATATCTTCAGCAGATGCAGCCATAGGCCCACATTGATCCAAGCTAGAAGCAAATGCAGTCATTCCCCATCGAGAAATTCGACCATAAGTGGGTTTTAATCCTGTAATACCGGTAAACGAAGCAGGTTGCCTTATGGATCCGCCCGTATCACTACCTAGAGAAAATGGCGCTAACCGAGCAGAAACTACAGTCGCAGAGCCACCTGAACTTCCTCCAGGTACTCTCGTAGAATCCCATGGATTCTTAACGCAACCGTAAAAACTATTTTCATTAGAAGAGCCCATGGCAAATTCATCCATATTGGCTTTACCAATCAGTACCGCTCCTGCTTGCGCTAATTTTTGCTGTACCGTTGCATCATAAGGAGAAATAAAGTTGCTCAGTATCTTTGATCCACAGGATGTAAGAATACCTTTTGTGCAAAATAAATCTTTTAATATATAAGGTATACCTGCTAATGGACTATCAGTTTTTCCTCTACGGATTTGATTGTCTACCTCTTGAGCATTTTTAATTGCATCGTCTTTAATGACTGTGATAAGTGCATTTAAGTGTGGATTAAATTTTTCAATCCGTTTTAGATACATTTCTACGACTTCCATAACAGAAATGTTAGCATTTACTATATTACTTCTTAGTTCATGTATTGATCCTAAAAATAAATCATCCGTAGCAGATAAACCATCCTCTAAATTATTAATCGGATTCATTTTTAATACTTTCCTATCATGTTAATCAAAAATTGTTTCCATTTTAGCAAATACACTGTCTTAATCAGTAATTAAATCATTATTATTTTTAAACGGATAGATGTGATTGATGCGTTCATTTAACCTTCTTTCGTATCCGCTATAAATTCCAAGGGGAAATAGAGATCGACAGCCACTCAGACAAGCCAACAATGTAGCCTGGATGTAGCGAAGCGGAATCCGGGGCCAGTCGCTCTGGGTTTTATTGTAGATACCTTATCCTCATTAAATAAAATCAGCATAAATTTGACAAGCAATTCAGAGCTGTATTCTTATTTTAATTTCAAAATCAAACCATCAGACGTTCTTAAAATCATTTCCTGCTAAGATCATGCGTTTGAAATATTCGTTATGGGTAAGAGGTATTACAAAAGATATTGACTGTTACGCATAGCGTTCATTATGATTGTTTGGAAATATTAATAATAAAAAAATGTACAATATGGAATGTAGGTTGGATGAGCGATAGCGTAATCCGACATGTACGACAAAAAGAATAGGTCTGTGAATTAATGGACGAAGAAGCTATTGCTTTTCTGTCAGAATTGGGAACAGCCATCATAATAATAAGAATATGACAGATCAAAAACTGAAAGACGTGAATTCTAATCCCGATGAAATAACCAATACATGGGGTAAGGTTGCTGGTTTAATCGCCCTTGCAACAGCAGCAGAATCAGGATTTATACACTATTTTAGTACTAAGTCTGGGTATGAGATCGCTTTATCTGTAGTCATAAATACCCAAGTATAATTTAGTTAAATTAATTATAATTGGGTACTTATCGTCATACAGGAGTGAGATATTTCACTCCTGTATAAGTTTAGGGTTATTTAAATACTATTAATTATTGAGTTTAAAGTAGCACTTGGCTGCATTATCTGAGTCGCTAATGTGTTATTAGGATGGTAGTAGCCACCGATGTCGACCGTATTACCTTGTACCCTATTAAGTTCATCGACGATTTGTTGTTCGTTGGCCTTCATTTTCTCTGCGACCAGTTTGAATAAAGTTTGCAGCGATGAATCGTCGCTTTGTTCTGCCAAGGCTTGAGCCCAAAACAATGCCAGATAAAAATGACTGCCGCGACAGTCCAGTTCACCTACTTTGCGGGATGGTGATTTGTCGTTGATTAAAAACTGGCTGTTGGCTTGGTTTAAAGCTGTAGCCATTACTTTAGCCTGTTGGTTGCCGGTTTTTTCTGCCAATTCTTCCAAGGACACGGCTAGAGCCAGGAATTCACCTAAAGAGTCCCAGCGCAAATGGTTTTCGGATAACAGTTGTTGGACATGTTTCGGTGCTGAGCCGCCCGCGCCAGTTTCAAATAAACCGCCACCACATAGCAACGGCACTATAGAAAGCATTTTAGCGCTGGTACCCAATTCCAGAATTGGGAATAGGTCTGTCAAGTAATCTCTTAAAACGTTCCCGGTAACCGAAATGGTGTTTTTACCTTCTTTTACTCGTTCCAAGGTAAAATTAGTCGCTTCTTCCGGTGCCATGATTTTAATATCTAAACCGATAATGTTATGTTGCGGCAGGTATGCCTCTACTTTTTTAATTAGCTTGGAATCATGTGCACGATTTTTATCCAGCCAAAAAATCGCCGGTTGGCCTGTTAACCTAGCTCGGTTAATCGCAAGCTTAATCCAATCTTGTATCGGCAGGTCTTTAGTTTGGCACATACGCCAAATATCGCCTTGCTCGACTTGATGCTGTAATAAAACATTACCCACTTCATCAGTCACTTTGATCACACCATCCGATGGAATTTCAAAAGTTTTATCGTGAGAACCGTACTCCTCTGCTTTTTGTGCCATCAAACCAACATTGCTGACACTACCCATGGTGGTAACATCAAAAGCGCCGTGTTGTTTACAAAAATCAATTACTGCTTGATAAATACTGCCATAACAGCGATCGGGGATCATCGCTTTGGTGTCATGTAGTGCACCATCAGATCCCCACATCTTACCCGAAGTTCGCAATGCGGCTGGCATGGAAGCATCAATTATAATGTCACTGGGTACATGTAAGTTAGTAATGCCTTTATCCGAATCCACCATTGCTAGTTTTGGACGGGTTTGATAAACGGCTTGCAAGTCGGCTTCTATCGCTTGACGTTCAGCATCAGGTAGAGCTACGATTTTTGCATAAACGTCACCCAGACCATTACGGGTATCTACACCAAGTTGGTCGAAGGCGTCAGCGTATTTTGCAAACACATCCTTAAAATAGACCTTAACCGCATGACCGAAAATAATCGGGTCGGAAATCTTCATCATCGTCGCCTTCATGTGCAACGATAACAAGACATCTTCCGCTAAAGCATCTTGCATCGCCTGTTCGAAAAAGGTGCATAAAGCTTTGCAGCTCATAAATGTCGCATCAATGACTTCACCAGCTAACACCGATGTTTGTTGTTTTAATACTTGACTATCGCCATCCAATTTATGCAAAGTAATGCTGACATTACCTGCTTGTTCAATGATCGCCGATTTTTCGTTTGCGTAAAAATCATCACCCGACATGGCTGCGACATGTGATTTAGAATCGGCTTGCCATTCGCCCATCGAATGCGGATGTTTTTGCGCATATTCTTTTACCGCATCAGCTACCCTACGGTCGGAGTTACCTTCACGCAAAACCGGATTAACTGCGCTACCTAACACTTTAGCGTATCTGTCTTTGATTTGTTTAGCTTCATCGGTAGTGGCCTCTTCTGGGTAATCGGGCAGGATAAAACCTTGTTGTTGTAGCTCTGCAATCGCGGCCTTTAGTTGTGGCACAGAGGCACTAATATTAGGTAACTTTATGATGTTCGCTTCCGGTGTTTTCGCTAATTCGCCTAATTCGACTAAAGCATCCGCTTGTTTTTGTTCCTCGGTTAGCTGGTTTGGAAAGTTGGCAATAATACGCCCAGATAAGGAAATATCTCGAGTTTCCACATCAATTCCAGCCCTTTTAGTATAAGCTTGAATAATAGGTAGCAAGGAATAAGTGGCTAAAGCAGGTGCTTCGTCAGTTTGGGTGTAAATGATTTTTGAGTTTGACATAGAGAGAGTGATTTTAGTTGTTGGGCTAAATTGGTTTTACTGACATTCTAATTCAATGAAAAACTAGATTGAATGACGGTTAAGTAGTTTGACGAAACAAAGTTACCAACCTTGCTTGTCTTATTGCTCCTGACCAAACAATCTCAATCGTAGCGTAGAATAATTGAGATAATTCAGTTAGGGGTGAGAGGGGGTCGTAGGTAGAATAATGCAGGAGCAACTATCAAGAAACAAAATTCCTACGCAATCTTGGTAACTTTATTCCGTCAAATCATCTTGTTTCAAGAACCAATAGTTTAGAATTTAATATTGTTATTAGGTGTTATATAACATATTGACTTATAACGCTTGTAAATAATTCTTGATATGAGATCAGAATACGTGATTAAAAAGCTTTTGTGAATAAAAAGAATTTGGCATGATAGATATAATTTGCATTGAGTTTATTGTAATCAAATCTGCACACTTTGATTCGGTTATTTAAACGATCTTACTTATCAAACCATTTCCGTCAACAATGTCGGATTACGCTATCGTTCATCCATACAACGATCTGCCTTACGAGTTGGGTTTTCTTCTATAGCCGAAGAGTTAAAGTATCATTTGCCGCTTAATGAATTAACTAAACACCTGGAAGCTTTACGGAAACAAATCGCATCTGCGAAAATGAATGTTGAAGTGATTAATCAGCCTGTACCTAGATTAGATAATGCTTTGTTAAAAATGGCTGAGATGTATGAAGATTCTTTCTTGCCTGTTTATCCCTCTAAGTATTTTCCAATTAACAAATGAGTCTGAAACGAGACTTCAATCTAATCCTACAA
>CAYNRB010000155.1:0-7742 GCA_964399475.1 uncultured Methylomarinum sp. | reverse complement strand
GGGCAACTCATAGTCAGTTAGCTCCCATTGTAAAAGTCGCTAAAACACACAGAAGGATTGAACTCCGTTTTACAAGCCGCAAAAAGAAAAGCGAGAGGATATAAAATACAGCATTTCAAAACAATTGCTTATTTACTCACTGGAAAATTAGATTTTTCTAAAATAAATGAGAATTGTTTACCCACTTAGAATTCAAAAGAGCCAATAAATGGCTCGCCATTATTAGTATTGCAATGCCAGCGATACAGTGGAGTATACTAAGGTGGGCAAAAAAGACTGCCCACCCAAAAATTCGATCAAGTTCACTCTATGCATGCATATAGCGGATACAAAAACACTTATTTATGATTCAAGTAACTCGCAATACTAAAAAGTTACGTATTGCCTTAATCACTAATAATTACACACCTTATAGCGGTGGAGTAGTCAGCTCTATTAATGCTCAAGTTGCAACATTACGGGAAGAGGGACATCGGGTTCATATCATTACCCTGGATTTTCTGGGAAGCAAACATTCAGATCCAGATTATGTTATTCGCATAAGCACACTAATAAAATTCAAGTGTAAGCAAAATCACTACGCTATTCCCTGGTTCATGGTTACCCAGTTAAAAAAAATTATTACCGATATGGGAGCAGATATAGTTCATCTGCACCACCCTTTTTTGCTGGGCTCTAAAGGACTAGAAGTGGCTCGCAGATTGGGTATACCGGTGGTATTTACTTACCATACTTTGTATGAAGACTATGCTCACTATGTACCCTTGCCTACTAGTTTTGCTAAACCTTTAATACGGAGTTTAGTCAGGAAATTTTGTGTTGCTATAGATGCTATTATCGTTCCTAGTCCAAGCATGGTTAACAATCTTAAGGCACAAGATATTAATACCTTAATGCACTGTATTCCCAGTCCATTACAAAGCTGTTTCCAAAACATCGCTTTTAGTGAGCAGAGAAGTTCTACTGATAGGCCAGTCAATTTACTCAGCGTACTACGTTTTACTAAAGAAAAAAACGTGTCATTTCTACTGGATGTAATCAACCTGTTAGATGAACGTTTCACGCTGACTCTGATCGGTTATGGTGCTGAATATGAAAAGCTTCGCCGCTATGCTTATAATCATCTGCAATTATCCGAAAAGCAACTTCAGTTTGTAATAAAACCACCCCGTGAACAATTAATTAACTATTATAAAGATGCGGATTTATTCCTGTTTCCTTCCAGCACTGATACTCAGGGATTAGTTCTATTAGAAGCCATGGCCTGTTCAACTCCTGTTATAGCGGTTATGGGGATAGGACAAAAAGATATTATTCGTCATAATGAAAATGGAATGCTGATAACAACTGAACAGGAAATGATAGAAGCCATAACCTATTTAACCACGCATAAAGAAACCTATAGTGCTATGCAAAAAGAAGCCTGGCAGACTGCACAGGATTTTTCTCCAGAGCAATTTCGGCAAAAACTACTAGCTTTGTATTATCAGCTAATTGAGAGTAGAAATTGATCTTCAAAAATAAAAACTTAAAAATATGTCTGCCTTAAAGCTTCCAGCACTTTTAGTTGTCGCTCTAACAACTTATTGGTAGCAACTGTTCCAATGATTGAAGTAAATATTTCGAGAAGAATTGGTTTTTCCAGATCACGTAATTTAATGTAATAAGATTGATCGAATTCTGCATGGGGAGGAAAAACAATCTGCCCCCAACGTTCACGCCATACTCTTCTGTCTATACAAAAACCTTTGATGGTTTCTACTAACCCCTTCCCACGTAAACCCCAGCCATTATCTATAGCAACCATTTTATTCAGTGATTCAAGATACATATAGTTACCAGCATATCTGTCCCTGTTTTCCATCAGAAAATCCAGCAACAGCATGCTGATTGGTTTAATCTGTTGTAGTTTTTCTAATTGCGAAGCTAATTTAGCATCTGCAAGAAAATATTGGAAAGATCCAGGCTGTTTGAAAAAATCAACCTTTCGAATAACGGTACACGGGACAATATTAAGGTTAAGCAATTGGTTTAACTGATAGGCACCGACTTCAGAGTTTATATTTGCGGATGGATTGAATTGTTTGGGTTTAAATACACCCGCTATACCATTAGTAAGTGTCAGTAAATAAGTCTTAGTGGCACCTCCGCCCAATACTTGATTACTTTTTACACTAGCTGTAGCCATATAATGATGCAGCCATTTTTCATAACTTGCGGCTTGTTTTGAATAACCATATTTTAGCAGTAGCCAGATAGCTTCTTGATATTGTTGCTGATCAATATAAGTTTTATAGATAATCTGAATTGATGTGGGTAAATCAACTTCAACTAATGATGGATAATGATTAAGCATGTCCAGGCTGGCTTGATTTTTTTTATAGTTCAAAATTTAAACATAAAAAGTTATTTCAGCGTATAAATGTAATAGACTATTTTAGGTAACTCGCAGTAAATAAACTACCAATATTGGGTAGGATTTTTGGTATCCAATATAAAGCCCAGGGCAACCGTCACTAATATTGAATTAACGGGTAGTCTGGATGTAGCACAGCGAAATCCGGGAGGAATGATACTACAGATCCTGGATTCCGCTATGCTACTCCAGGCTACATTGATGGCATGTCTGAGTGGCTGTCGGTCTCCATGTTCCCCCTGAGATTTATAGCGGATACGATTTTGTTTATCTTTAGTCGTGTAGAAATAGGCGCATAACCAGCCACGCATCTATTTCTACACGACTAAAGACGGACTAAAAGACCTGCAGGATTGGTGGTTTATTTATTGCGAGTTGCCTTTTTAGTCGTCTATTGTATCCTAATCAATAGGCTAGATTCTTTTATGGATAGATAAGTCATTGCTAAAAAACAATATTAAAATTTTATTCCTAATTGTACTGACTGTTACGGGTGGATATTTTCTGCTTGTATTTAAAGACAGCCAATTAACAGGTGTGCGTGCGCCTTATATTCAATCGTTAAGTTCTAAAAGTGTGGTGATCCAGTGGTTAACAATAGAGAGTCAACAAGGTGTAGTTCGTTTTGGTCAAGACGGTGGCGATTTATCCACTATAGAGTTCGAAAACCTAGCTAGAAAAAATCACCTTATTAAATTGTCTAGTCTAGAAGCCGGTAAACGATATTTTTATCAAACAGGAAAAGTAGGAGCATTTGATCCTTTTGATCCTGAAAAACATTGGTTTTACACCCATCCACAAGAACCAGAACCCCTGCGCATTTGGGTGATAGGCGATTCAGGAGATCCTGGTGAGATATTGAATCAAGTTCGAGATACTGCTTTGCAATGGATGAAAGAAAACCCTCTACTACCCAAACAGCTTATTAAAGATAAAAACACACCACTTATCAATGTCTGGCTAGCTTTAGGAGATATGGCTTATCGTTCAGGTAGCAATCAGCAGTTTCAGAATGCATTGTTTGATCCCTTTGAAAATATTCTCGCCAATACCGCGTTATGGCCTGTTTATGGAAATCACGATGATCGACGTAGGGCATATTTTAAAATATTCACTTTACCTGAACATGCCCAAGCAGGAGGCTTTGCATCAGAGACAGAAAATTATTACTCATTTGATTACGCTAATGCACATTTTGTAATACTGGACTCCCAGGCAAGTGATCGGTCTGCAAATTCTAAAATGGCAAACTGGCTAAAACATGATTTAGCACAAAACAGCAAAACCTGGTTAATTGCTGCTTTTCATCACCCACCTTATACCAAAGGCAGTCACGATTCAGACAATAGCTTTGATAGTTTTGGCAGAATGCAGGATATGCGACAAAATATTTTACCAATACTTGAGCAGGCAGGTGTTGATCTGGTGCTATCTGGACATAGCCATATGTATGAACGTTCTTACTTGATAGATTGTGCTTATGAACAATCATCCGCTTTTTCAACATGGAACATCATATCAACGGGTGTTAACAATAAGCATCAGCAATATATCAAATCAAAAAGAAATCCAGAAAACCAAGGTACGATCTATGTTGTAGCTGGATCTGCTTCCAAAGTAGACAATGGCCCTCTGAACCATCCTGCACATCATATTGGCTTACTAGAAGCAGGTTCTCTGGTTATTGATATAGATAACAACGAACTAGTTGTCCGTTTTATTAATCATCTGGGAGTGGTTAGAGATAAATTCAGTATTCACAAAGATGCTAACTATGAAAGTGGATATAGGGGTTGTCAAAAGACAGATCCAATTCACGAATGAACTGAATAACTTGGTTTTATTCAATTGTTTCAGCAATGGAATCTTTCGGCAGAAATCGACCGCTACAAATCCGTAACCGTGAAAAGTATAAATGTCAGCAGAAAACAAAAACAATCACCCATCAGTCGACAGAAAAATCCACTCCCTCACCCATTTCAACATTTCACTCCGCGTTAAAACCCCAAATTTGTGGTAAATATGTTTTATGTGATTGCTTAGAATTGAGTTATTCAGAAATTTGATGAGTAGAAAGGCCTTGATAAATTAACGAGGCAACTTCCAGCTCACGACTAGGAGCCTGTCCGAGAACAGCAATCTTTAAAAAACCAGCACAACATATAGTGTTAAAATTTAATTTAAACACTATATGTTGTGTGTCAACTCAGTAAGGTGTTAGTTCTTGGACAGCCTCCTAGACAAATCTGCTGTGCTTAATTTACGGCTGATTTGCTGGTTTTTATTGGTGATTCGAGTAAAACTCAAGAGTTTCAAACCTATTTTTCTATTAAGGTCTGCTTTGATCAAATTCAATTTAGAAATGGGAATCAAATAGCTTGTGCGCTTATTGCTAGTCGAACGAGGGCAAACAAGCTACTGTATTATAATGTTATAATATACAAGTTATTCAATTCCCATTTATTTAAGATGCAATAATGAATTGTATTTGCCTATCTTCCATGTTGTGGCAACAATTACCTAGCTTGGCCAAACTTATTTCGTGCATGTTCCTAAGGAAAACATAGAAACTAAACTCGACAACCTTCAGAACCATCTAATCATTGCAATTCCATCTTTAATTTCTTAAAGACCAATATCGCTGAGCAATAAAACCTAGAATCATTGAGGCTATCAATATTATAGGATCCATTAATCCCATACCAAAACTTGCAAGAGCTGGACCTGGACAGTAACCCGCTATTCCCCAACCCGCACCAAAAAGAATTGCGCCCATTATTAAAGGTCTATCAATATCTCGCCGTGTAGGTAATCTGAATTTCTCATCAAACAAAGGACGGTCTCGTTTGGGAATAATACCGAAAGCTATAAAAGTAATAGATAACGCTCCTCCCATTACTAAAGCTAAACTAGGATCCCAATTACCCGCAACATCTAAAAAATTAAGCACTTTATTCGGATCAATCATTCCCGAAAGAGCAAGCCCTACACCAAAAAAAACACCTGCAACTAAAGCAGCAAAAACGCGATTCATACTGTTATCCCTATTAAATGTCTAATAATGAATACGGTTACTCCCCCCGAAATCATAAAAGTCATGGTTGCTATCAATGACCTCGGCGACAACCTTGCTATACCACAAATACCATGCCCACTGGTACAACCATTTCCCATTTTTGTTCCAAAACCAACCAAAAACCCACCAGCAATGAGTAATCCCATTGGAAAATCGGTTCGTGCAGTAAATGAATCGGGAGAAATAAAAACAAAAAGGCCTGCACCTGCCATCATACCAAGCAAAAAAACCAGTCGCCAAAGCCATTCACCTGGTTTAGGATAGAATAATTCAGACAACATTCCACTAATTCCTGTTACCCGACCGTTAAAAAGTAACATGATGGTTGCACTAAGACCAATCAACATGCCCCCAGCTAACGATGAATAAGGTGTAAAATTTTCCATAGTTTCTGCTCCTTTTTTTTAGAATTTCCAGGAATAACCAATTTCTAATGAATTTTGGTGCATTCCAATTGATGCAGGCACTCCGAATGCGGAAACCTCTTGATCTAAGCCTTCATGGAAAGCATGTACATAAGTTAAATTCCATTCACTGCTATCATCAGGACTATAACTCAGTCCAAAAGTCGCATGTTGGGTGATAGTCGCTGTTGCAAGAATGTTAAATAATAACTGGTCATTTGGAATGGGGCTATCGTTAAAACTATAACCCGCTCTTACACTAAACTTTTCATTATGTTGATAAGACAATCCAAAACGATAGATATTGATATCTTGCCAACCGAAACCTAAACCATTACCACTACCCAACAAACCAGAGCCACTTGGAATAGAGGGGCCGAAAGGACTAGCAACGGGACCAGGATTAGATATGGCATTGACATCACCATACAGAATTCTCTGAAAATCAAATGAGATTTGTATCGGTTCAATGGGGCGTACGGAAATACCAACCTGAAAATGAGCAGGAATGTCTAATCTTCCTCCTTCAGCAAATAACTCTTTGTAATCGTCAAACTTAGACATATATATCTTACTGGTATAAGCCCCTCCTAAAGTTACATTTGGAAGCACCTCTCCAATCCAACCCACTCGAAACCCTGCGCCATAAGCCCAATCTCGACCTTTATTTGTTAGGCTTCTGGAGCCTATAAAACCCGGAGTAAGTGGCCCAAAACCACCGGGCGAACAGGCAGCTGGATTATTATTAGCACCAGTGGGAGTAAAACATTGAAAATTACCCAAACCAAATGCTTTAAAATACTGAATACCAATTAATGCTGAGATGCCAATAGTATGTTTTGGATGTATTTTAAATGCCAGAGTGGGCGCTAAAATTACTTGTGCAAGATCCACACCTAATCGCTTAGTATGTGGTGCGCCCGTTCCTGTACCAGATGGAACACTTGCTGCAGCAGCAGGCCCACCAACAGCAAGCGCACCAAGTACAGCAGCTGTTTGATCGTAAATATTACGCTTATAAGTAGTATTTAACCCACCATTAGCATAGGTAGTAAAACCGAACCACAGCTTGTCAGAAATTGCTTTGGTAAATCCCATTCCTGGAATAAAAAATAAATTCTTTGCACTTTTATCTTTTATTTTATTACTTCCTCCAAAAACTCTAGGATCAAGAGATCCATCTCGTCTAGGGGCAAAAGCAAGTAAAGAAAGATCAAATCGCTCACCTACCATAGCAATACCTGCTGGATTTACGGCACCGATCATAGCATCTTGAGGCGCAGAAACCGTTGCACCCGCCAAACCATGTGATTTAGGCCCGTAGCCTAATGCAAAGTACCCAACTGTAGCAAAAACGGAGGATCCCCAAAGTAAACAAGCTAAACCCAGCATTGTACTTTTTGTATATTTATTTAATTTAGTCATATTCTATATCCAGAACCATTTATCACAAAGCTTAAAGAATCGACACGAAATAACTGGAGCAGGTTTTTTGTTCGCATTCAACTTAACACATGGATGTGTGTAGGTTGACTAATGCAAAAGCAATTACCGAAGCGCAGTGAAGAACACATAACAAGCTACGCAACTGTTACTACAATACAAAAGAGGGACAAAAAAACTAGAAAAGCTATTAGCAATTCTTTAATGTTTCAAGTAAATTGTTAAAAACAGGAATTGTCATTTCAGATATGAATTTTTCATCCAAGTACTTTAAAAAATACTGGCACATTCATTTATCCACGACAGATGAAACTTTTAAACATACTATAGATCGTTTTTACAAAATTACAACTTTAAGAATTAAAAAATATTTGTTAAATATCAGTATTTTATAATATTGAAA
>CAYNRB010000154.1:0-7822 GCA_964399475.1 uncultured Methylomarinum sp. | reverse complement strand
ATCAGTAGTAGACATAGAGTTAAAGAAATCAGACTAAATAACCTTGAATATAATACTTAAAAAGCAAATTAGCAACTATTCACACAGTTAAACTAGAGAAAATGACAACATTTCCCATCGAAAAAATTCGAGCAGACTTTCCAATTTTAAAGCAAAAAATTCGTAATAAACCGTTGGTATATCTTGATAATGCGGCGACCTGTCAAAAACCCCAAACAGTTATTGATAGTATTTCATATTGTTACACGCATGAATACGCTAATGTTCATAGAGGTGTGCACACGCTTAGCGTGAAAGCAACGGATAGATATGAAGGAGCCAGAGAGAAAGTTAAAGACTTTATCAATGCCAATAGTACTAAAGAAATTATTTTTGTTAAAGGCACAACAGAAGCCATTAATCTGATTGCTCAAACTTATGGAAAAGCCAATATACACAAGGGTGATGAAATTCTAATTACGGGAATGGAACATCATTCGAATATCGTACCTTGGCAAATGCTCTGTGAAGAAACGGGAGCCGTATTAAAAGTGGCGCCTATTGATTTAAAAGGTGAACTTGATTATGGGCAATTCGAAAAACTGATCAGTGATAAAACCAGGCTGATTTCTGTTGTGCATATGTCGAATGCTTTAGGGACCGTCAATCCGGTAAAAAAAATGATTGCCGCATCCAAAGCAAAAAACATCCCTGTTTTATTAGATGGTGCACAAGCCATTCCACATATGACAGTAGATGTTCAGGAACTGGATTGTGATTTCTATGTTTTCTCAGGACATAAGCTCTATGCACCTTCTGGAACGGGTGTGTTATACGGCAGACAAGCACTTTTAGAAGCGATGCCCCCCTATCAGGGTGGTGGAGATATGATCCGAAAAGTGACTTTTGAAGAGACTGAATATAATACCTTACCTTATAAGTTTGAAGCAGGTACACCCAATATAGCCGATGTCATTGGTTTAGGCGCAGCAATAGATTACTTGACTGAAATAGGTATGGATAACATTGCCGCCTATGAAGCGGAGTTATTAGACTATGCCACTGAAAAAGCCAGCCAGATAGAGGGATTAAAAATTATTGGAGAAGCTCAGGAAAAAGGTGCCATTTTATCTTTTGTACTGGATAAAATTCATCCCCATGATATTGGAACCATGTTAGATAGCTTGGGTATTGCAGTCAGGGCGGGTCATCATTGTGCCATGCCAGTCATGGATTTTTTTGGCGTGCCCGCAACGGCCAGAGCTTCTTTTGCAATGTATAATACCAAGCAAGAAATTGACACCTTAATGAATGGAATAGAACAGCTAATAGAGGTATTTGGCTAATGTTTGATGATTTACGAGATCTATATCAAGAAGTGATTTTTGATCATAACAGAAACCCACGAAACTTTCGAGTGATGGAAAATGCCGACCGGGAAGTGGAAGGGTTTAACCCTTTATGTGGCGATCGACTGACTCTATTTTTGAAAATGGATAAAGATGAAATAATTGATGCCAGTTTTCAGGGTTCAGGTTGTGCTATATCTACGGCTTCTGTATCTTTAATGACAGAAATCATTAAGGGTAAAACCGAGCAGGAAGCAGATCAATTATTCAAAGAATTTCATGATATGACTACAGGGAAAGAAGATGATATCGACTTGGAAAAAATAGGCAAGCTTGCTGTGTTGGCGGGAGTAAGGGAATATCCGGCTCGTGTAAAATGTGCGACATTAGCTTGGCATACTTTGGATGCTGCCTTAAAAAATGACCAAAAGTCCATTTCTACAGAATAGTATGATGTTAGTAGAAACTCTAAAGTTATAAAGCTTGTGGTAGTTGAAGACCAGGTTGCCAAGAATAATTTAAATTTGCAATATCACAAAAAACTTGCCATTTATTATCAAGGACTGGGTGAAATATCGTTATATCATGCCCTTTCGAAAAAATTGGCTGTACCTTTATATCAAGCCATCACCCCTGATATTCCCGAAAGTTTTTTTCTAAGCTGGCGAGATGATTGTTTAAAACTACTCGATAGAGATCTTCTAATAAAAGGCGGCTTGTGTGTTGAAATTGAGCCGCGATATGGCGAACAGCATTCTTGGCCAGCACCTAAAAAAGGCGCTTTAGCACAAGCTTTAGGCCGAAAAACCAAAACCATCATTGATGCAACAACTGGCTGGGGACAGGATAGTCTGTTTATTTTCCGTATGGGTTATGAACTTCGTTGTATCGAACGATCCCCGGTAATGATTGAATTATTAGCGGATGGCTTCAAGCGCTTAGCCCATTTAGGCTGGGTGAAAAATCATGCCATTAAAATTCCTGAGTTAATCGCTGGAAACGCCAGTGAATGGTTAATAAACTTGGAACATAAGCCTGAGTGCATCTACATTGACCCCATGTTCCCCCTTAAACGAAAAAAGTCAGCACTTGCTAAAAAATCAATGACTGTCTTACGTGATTTATTGGGGAACGATGAGGATAAAGATCAATTGTTTTCTGTCGCATTTGATGTGGCAACAAAGCGAGTGGTTGTGAAAAGGCCTGAATATGCTGATCCATTAAATAGGCAGCCCAATCAAAGTTTTAAAAGCAAGTTGCTTAGATATGATGTTTATTTCAAAAATTGAGAATCAAAAATGAATAACTGGATTGATGTGTGTGATGCAACAACATTGGCCAATAATGAAAATATCATTGTTGATGTTGATGGCGATGATGTTGCAATTTTTAGAATAGATGGCGAGTTTTATGCGATTGCTGATGTCTGTACCCATGATGGCGCAGAAATAGCCAGTGGAGAGCTGGATGGTGATGAAATAGTTTGTCCGCGTCATGGTGCCAGGTTTTGTGTAAAAACAGGCACGGTAAAATGTGCACCTGCCTATGAGGATGTAGGCACTTTTCCTGTGCGAATTGAAAAAGGAAGGCTACAAGTGATGGATGATAGAGGTTAAATGATAATAGAGTGTGCTGACGTTAGAAAACCTATCAACTAGGAAGCCCGAAGATCCAAAATACTCTCTTTGCAAAAACAGCTCTGTTATAATCTCTGGTTTTCTAATTATTTTGACGCAATATCCAAGATAATTTTAGTCGATATATAGCCATGCAAGAAATCAATCCGATAAAAAATACTATTCTTGATTTGACTCATCGAGGAAAAACCCTGAAAGACTATCTTGATTTTGAGATTAAAAGTGAGCGCCTAGTTGAAGTCTTAAGAGAATTAGAAGATCCTGAAATCTGGAATGACCCTGCTCAGGCACAAGCGTTAGGAAAAGAACGAGGAATATTAGAAGAAATAGTCAATACCATCACCGAATTGGAAAGTGGTTTATCTGATGCCTCAGAATTACTGGAAATGGCGATAGAAGAAAATGATGAAGAAACCATAGACACCGTCATCGAAGATTTAGCGGATTTCGAAAAAAAAGTAGGTATTTTGGAATTCAAGCGCATGTTTTCCGGCGAAATGGATGCCAATAATGCCTTTTTAGAAATACAATCTGGATCGGGTGGAACAGAAGCGCAGGATTGGGCGGCCATGATCGAACGAATGTATTTGCGCTGGGGTGAAGCTAAAGGATTTAAAACCGAATTGCTGGAAGAATCTCAAGGCGAGGTCGCAGGAATTAAAAGTGCGACGATCAAATTTGAGGGAGAATATGCTTTTGGCTGGTTACGCACTGAAATTGGCGTCCATCGTTTAGTCAGAAAATCACCTTTTGATTCAGGTAATAGACGACATACTTCATTTGCTTCAGTTTTTGTAACACCTGAGGTTGATGATGATATTGAAATAGAAATTAATCCGGCAGATTTACGTATAGATGTTTATCGTGCCAGTGGTGCAGGTGGGCAGCACATCAATAAAACTGAGTCAGCGGTACGTATTACTCATAAACCGACCGGAGCTGTGGTGCAATGTCAAAATGACCGTTCTCAGCATAAAAATAAAGACACCGCAATGAAACAATTGAAAGCCAAACTATATGAGCTGGAGGTGCGAAAGCGTACAGAATCACTCCAAGCCGTGGAAGATAGTAAATCCGATATAGGCTGGGGCAGTCAAATTCGTTCTTACGTTCTGGATCAATCCAGAATTAAAGATCTAAGAACTAATGTAGAAACAGGCAATACCCAGGCGGTATTAGATGGCGATCTGGATCAGTTTATTGTAGCAAGCTTGAAGAGTGGCTTATAACAAAAATAATCCTGTAGTGTGAGTATCGCCTTCCCAATCTACAAAAAAATGTAGGTTGGGTTAGATTTTTTAGCATAGCGAAAAAACGTAACACCACACTGATTGTCGAAGGATTGTTGGCTTACTCTATCACGCTTTGCTTGATAAGCTAACCCAACCTACCATCACAATTATAGTTTGCCCAACATTTAAGAAATGTCATAGTGAATCTCTGGATTATAATGAACCTAATCCAGATTTTATTACAGTAGGAAATAGTTAAATAAACATGTCAGAAATACAGCAAGACGAACAGGAACAAATTAAACAACGTCGTAATAAATTAAATGCATTGCGTGAACAGGGCTGTGCTTTTCCATCAGATTTTCGTCGCCATCAAGTCAGTGGTGAATTAATCGCTGAATATGGAGAAAACACCAAAGAACAACTGGAAGAGCAACCGATAAGAGTCACTATCGCGGGTCGCATCATGACGCGACGTATTATGGGTAAGGCAAGTTTTTGTCACATTCAAGACATGGAAGGGAAAATTCAACTATATGTGACACGAGATAACTTGGCAGAGGGATTTTATAACGAGCAATTCAAAAAATGGGACATAGGCGATATTATTGGTGCAGAAGGTATATTGTTTAAAACCAAAGTAGGTGAATTAAGCGTTAGAGTCGATGAGATCCGTTTGTTGACTAAAGCTTTACGTCCTTTACCGGAAAAATTTCACGGCGTAGCGGATCAGGAAATCAAATACAGACAACGTTACCTAGATTTGATTATGAATGAGGATTCCCGAAAGCGGTTTTTAATTCGCTCTCAAATCGTTGCCTATATTCGCCAGTTTTTAGCTGACCGGGATTTTTTAGAAGTTGAAACACCCATGATGCAAGCAATTCCAGGTGGAGCAACAGCACGTCCATTTGAAACGCATCATAATGCCTTGGATATGGGTTTATATCTACGAATAGCCCCCGAACTCTATTTAAAACGTTTGGTTGTCGGTGGTTTTGAACGTGTTTTTGAAATCAATCGTAACTTCCGCAATGAAGGGTTGTCTACCCGTCACAACCCTGAATTCACCATGTTGGAATTCTATCAAGCCTATGCAGAATATGGTGATTTAATGAATTTAACCGAAGCTATGTTAAAAGGACTGGCGGAGGATGTTGTTGGTAATCCAGTTGTTAAATACCAAGATCAAGAATACGACTTTTCCAAACCATTTGATCGAATGACCGTGGTTGAATCCATATTGCATTTTAACCCCGATTTAAATAAGAGTGATCTTGATACGTATGAAACTGCCGTTAAAGTAGCTGAAAAATTGAATATACCGATTAAAGAAAGTTATGGATTAGGTAAGGTTCAAATTGAAATTTTTGAAAAGGCAGTTGAACATCGTTTGATGAGCCCTACTTTTATTACAGCTTATCCCGTAGAAGTCTCTCCGTTAGCAAGACGAAATGAGCAAGATCCCCATGTAACAGATCGATTCGAGTTTTTTGTAGGTGGACGAGAAATAGCCAACGGTTTTACCGAGCTGAATGATGCCGAAGATCAGGCGGAACGGTTTAAAAAACAAGTGGAAGAAAAAGAGGCGGGTGATGATGAGGCCATGCATTTTGATGCAGATTATATCGTAGCATTAGAGCATGGAATGCCTCCAACAGCTGGTGAAGGAATTGGTATTGATCGATTAGTGATGTTGTTTACCGATGCGCCTTCAATTAAAGACGTGCTGTTGTTTCCGCAGATGAGACCAAAATGATGTTTTATTGGTCTTAAAAGAGGTTATTTTATTGTTATATATGAGCTTATAACTAAAGTTGGTTGTATTCTCGTGCTAAACCTTCTCAGACTCTAAAGTCTCCAAGTAAATTTACTATGTAATATTAAGATTGCTAATTCTCAATAATTCATAAGCCGAATTTCTTTCGTTACATTAAAATGACCTCATTACTTGTCCCGTGATACTCGGTCGCTAAGAGTGCGCACGAAATAAGTTCGGCAGCAACTGAACTGGCGAAGGATTTTGTTTCCTTTTGGTCTTGTTGCGTAGGGCGCATAGCAGGCTATGTAACCGAAGCAGCAAGGCTAAAAGACGGACAAAACAAGTAAGGTGGTGGTGAGGTTATATGTTGCGAGTTGCCTAAGTCAATTGTTTTATGTGCGTTCCTTGGCTTCTTCTCCATCTCGTTTCAGTGTTTATTATAGTCTACACATCAATAGCTATGCGATGCATGCGTACGCTTACTAAATTAATGCCACCAAAGTTAATGACTTGGAAAACACTTCGAAAAAAATCACTACAAATTTAGTATATTGTCTAGAAGGGGTTGAGTTTTAATTTTTATTAAGACCTTATTGAGAAAGATGAATTACAAAAAATAAATGGGGACTGGTTCTAAGAGCCTGTCCGAGAGCGGTAACCTTAAAAAACCAGCACATTTATAGTGTTTAAATTTAATTAAAACACTATATGTTGCTTGCCAACTCAGTAATATGTTGGTTCTTGGGCGGACTCCTAGTGGGGGGTATTCATTAATATGAATAACAATCAATTGAGTTACTTAGAGGTCATCTAGGCCTGAGATGCCAACTATAGACCAGTTCTCAATATCAGTAGGATTATTGCTATCCTTGTCATATTTGATACGGCATACATATTTTCTAGTTATTGCTGCACCAGATGAGGGTAGAATCTCTAAATCTGCATTCACTACGTAGCCGAAGTTACCTAAGCCGAAAGAGTTTATTGGTTTACTTGGAAAAGTCAAAGTATAGTCGGCTAAAAGATCATTAGCAATGTACGAGTTACAATGGTCAAAGCCCATAATTGACATAGATGAACTTGCAGACATTCTGATTTGTTCTTCAGTAATGTCTTCAAGAAATAAATCTGAAGTAGCAACCTCAGTTACGAAAGGCATAACAATTTTAACCTGAAAAACTAAAAGTGCAATAAGAGCAAGGATGACTAAGAAGAATTTTTTGTTCATGGATACGACAGTTTGATTATTTGAATGAATTAATAGCTATTCTAACAAAAGCAAGAGCCTTGTGTGAAAATAGTATTCTATATTTAAAGATGGAGGTGATAATAAAATTAAATCAAGGTAATTCTCTTGACATAAAGATTAGGGCTTAGTAAAATCCTCTCCACCAAATGGAACTGGTGGCATTTGCTTGCAATTGCAAACGAAGGATGTTAAAAAAACTCTCAGTAAAGTTTTGCTGAGGATTTAACTATAATTATAGGAGGTAGAAATGGCTGCTACAACTGAATCAGTAAAAGCTGATGCCGCGGAAGCACCGCTATTAAACAGAAGAAATATAGTCTTAGGTATGTTGCTATACTTCGTATTCTATTCGTGGGTACGTTGGTATGAAGGTGTATATGGATGGTCAGCTGGTCTGGATTCATTCGCACCTGAGTTCGAAACATATTGGATGAATTTCTTATACATTGAGTTTGTTCTTGAAATCTTCGTAGCTTCTGCTTTATGGGGTTATTTGTGGAAATCTCGTGATCGTAAAGTTATGTCAATTACTCCTCGTGAAGAGTTAAGAAGACATTTCACTCACTGGACATGGTTGGTAATGTACGGTTGGGCTATCTACTGGGGAGCTTCAT
>CAYNRB010000153.1:0-7860 GCA_964399475.1 uncultured Methylomarinum sp. | reverse complement strand
ATCCGAGAAGCTTTTCAACAGATCTATAAAGCAGAAAGTGTTAAGGAATTTGAAGAGTTGCTGGATAGCTGGTATTACTTGGCAACTCATAGTCAGTTAGCTCCCATTGTAAAAGTGGCTAAAACACACAGAAGGATTGAGCTTCGTTTTACAAGCCGCAAAAAGAAAAGCGAGAGGATATAAAATACAGCATTTCAAAACAATTGCTTATTTACTCACTGGAAAATTAGATTTTTCTAAAATAAATGAGAATTGTTTACCCACTTAGAATTCAAAAGAACCCTATTAATTTTGTTAGACTGGTACGCAAAGTTGATTCATGAATAGTTATGATATAAAAAATGTAGCAAATTGTGATAAAAGTGCCTGCTAATAAAGCTAACGTAAATACTCTGAATAGATCTATGGAAAATAAAAAGTCAATAAAAGCAATTCTTTAAAGAAAGTTAATACCTATCTATTGTTCATGCTGTTATTATTAAAGCTGAATTTTAAAACTTAAATTAATATGAACGAAACAGGTTCTCACTATTTAATAGATATATTAGCATTGTTATTAGCCACAGTAGTGGTAGTTCCTATATTTCATGCTATTCGGCTAGGTTCTATTTTAGGCTATCTGATGGCAGGCGCAATTCTTGGGCCTTGGGTCTTGGGTATCATTACCGAGATTGAGGAAATTAGACATTTAGCAGAATTTGGGGTGATTTTTTTACTTTTCGTTCTGGGAATTGAATTAAAACCCGATAAGCTTTGGCAAATGCGAAAATTGGTGCTTGGTTTAGGTTCTGGCCAATTATTTATCACTGCTGCGATACTTTTTGGCATCGCTATGTGGCTAGGTATTCCATTAGATGAAGCTATTATTATAGGTTTTGGACTGGGCTTATCATCTACTGCATTTTGTTTAAATCTATTGGCCGAACGTGGAGGCATCTCCACCATAATGGGGCGGATGTCATTTTCAATATTGTTGTTCCAAGATTTAGCTGTAGTCCCTTTATTAGCTTTAGTTTCAATGTTTGTGGGAGGAGAAATTGATGCTACTGAGTCAGGTTTAAATATATTTTATGCAGTAACTGCGATTATTTCCTTGTTATTAGTAGGGCGGTATTTACTTAATCCTATCTTAGGAAGAATTGTAGCTAGTCAGGATCCAGAAGTTTTTATTGCGACCGCAGTTTTATTGGTACTCGGTGTGGCCTGGATTATGGAGTACATTGGTTTATCAATGGCTTTGGGTGCATTTCTGGCAGGATTAATGCTTGCTGAATCACGTTATCGACATCAAATACAGGCTGACATTTTACCCTTTCGTGGGATATTGTTGGGTCTATTCTTTATGACCGTCGGTATGGGCATTGATTTTGGCTTGCTGATCCAGGAGCTTAAGCTAATTATTGGTTTAACCTTTGCTTTAATGACGATTAAAGCCTCTGTTATTTATGTACTGATAAGAATTTCGGGTGCTCGTCATAATAATGCCATTCAGGCAGGGATTCTATTATCACAAAGTGGTGAATTTGGTTTTGTTATGTTTGGATTTGCTTCAACATCAGGTGTACTTGACCCACAAACCAACCAAATTTTGATATTAATCATTACCCTAAGTATGGTGCTGACTCCCTTTATTGTAAAAATTTCAAATGTATTATTAATTAAATTTTATAAACCTGAGTCGAGTCATGAAATTAGTTGTGAAGAATGGATAGACGAGGCACAAGAGCATGTAATCTTAGCGGGCTTTGGTAGGGTAGGAGCCAGAATTGGAGCAATTTTAACCTCGGCAAATGTACCTTATGTTGCACTAGAGATGAATCAAGACCGAGTAAAAGCTGCACACGCACAGGGTTTTCCGGTTTATTATGGTGATGTTTGTAATGTCAATGTTTTACGTGCTGCAGGAGCAGGTCATGCAAAAATGATAGTAGTTGCTTTAGATAATGCAAAAGATATTGATCGTATGGTACCTTTAATGCGGCAATATTATCCCGATATGCCGATCCATACCCGTGCCACGAATAGACAGCATTGTGCAGATCTAATCAGTCAAGGCGTTACCACATCGGTATCAGAAACTTTAGAAGTCAGTTTGCGTTTATCAGAGCAGGTATTATTGGGAAGTGGTGTGAATCAAGTCAATGTTGAAAAAGTCATTGATGAATTCAGGGATGATTATTATCAGGATGTGGTACAGAAAGTGACAGAAAATAAAGTGGTAATGGGTGAGTTAAAACACTAGAGCAGGAAGTTATAAAACTATAGTGGACCCCAGTTTTAAGACAGTAGTTTAAGTTGTAAACTGTCAAAAAAGAGGGAAATGAGCGAAACAAAAAAGCCAGAAGCATTGCTCAATAGTGAATACAGAGTAAAAATAATTTTAAAAAAAACAAACAAAAATACAAACAAGTCTTGGTAGGATTTTTTATGCAAAAGTCATTTTCACTGTTCAACATAAAGTGCTTTGTTCGCCCATAATGCGATTAGGAAAACATTCAGAAACGAGGTTCAAGTCCTGAATTGCGAATAATGTATTATTACTGAGTAAGGTGTACGAAATATCTACACAACTGGCTCAATTGGTATCGGAATGAAGAATCACTGTTCAAATAAGTACAAACCATAACCTTGAAAACAGAACCTGCCTTCAAAGATTTGCAACTGAGTTAATTAAACCTATTAACAAAAAGGACAGCGTTTCTTCAACTAATTAGATAGCTAGCCTAGAATGTACGCCAAGTATTTGACTATCTGCGCATGATCAAAAATTCGAGAAACCTTATGATTTAATTCTAATGCAAGATATTTAGAACGGTTTTGACGGGAATAGATACAACTGATTAATGAACAATAATAATTTTTCAGCTATAATATCAGGTTTTTTACCGTCTGAGCAATATCTGCCGTGTCAAGCACAAACAACGACTTATCTACTTTTCAAGGGCTCATACTGGCTCTGCAACAATACTGGTCTGATCAGGGCTGTATTTTATTACAACCTTTGGATCAAGAAGTCGGTGCAGGGACATTTCACCCAGCCACTTTTTTACGTGCAATAGGCCCTGAGCCTTGGAATGCCGCTTATGTTCAGCCGTCCAGACGGCCAACGGATGGTCGGTTTGGCGAAAACCCTATGCGTTTACAGCATTATTATCAGTTTCAAGTCATTTTAAAACCTTCCCCCGATAATATTCAAGATCTCTATCTGGACTCATTAAGATATTTAGGTTTGGATTTACTGGAACACGATGTACGTTTTGTTGAAGATAATTGGGAATCGCCCACTTTAGGTGCTTGGGGATTAGGCTGGGAAGTTTGGTTGAATGGTATGGAAGTTTCTCAGTTCACTTATTTTCAACAAGTTGGCGGTCTTGAATGTAAACCCGTGAGTGGTGAATTAACTTATGGCCTTGAGCGTATTGCTATGTATATTCAAGGTGTAGAGAGTGTTTATGATCTAGTCTGGACAAATAGCCCGCAAGGAAAAGTAACTTACGGTGATGTTTTTCATCAGAATGAAGTGGAAATGTCGTCTTATAACTTTGATCATGCCAATGTGGGTTTTCTGTTCACTTGTTTTGATACTTATGAACAGGAATGTAAATCTCTGATAGAAAAAGACCTACCTTTACCCGCTTATGAAATGGTATTAAAAGCTTCGCATACTTTTAATTTGTTGGATGCCCGTCATGCAATTTCTGTTACAGAACGACAACGTTATATTTTACGGGTTCGAATGTTATCCAAATCAGTAGCGGAAGCTTATTATCAACGCAGGGAATCTCTTGGTTTTCCAATGCTTAATACAGAGCAGGGAGAAAAATCATGACAGTATGCAAAGACTTATTATTTGAACTAGGTTGTGAAGAGTTACCGCCCAAATCACTTTTAAAATTAAGTAATGCTTTACTTAACGGCATTGAGGTAGGTTTAAATGACGCTGAATTGAATTATGAATCGGCAACTGCCTATGCTACGCCTAGACGACTAGCTGTCATTATAAAAGGGTTAAACAGTTCCCAGCCTGATAACTCGGTTGAAAAAAGAGGGCCAGCCGTAAAAGCTGCCTTTTCAGAAGATGGTGCACCCAGTAAAGCGGCACTTGGGTTCGCTCGAGGTTGTGGGGTTTCAATAGAAAATTTGGGTAGATTAAAAACCGATAAAGGTGAATGGCTGGTTTTTAAGCAAGATGTAAAAGGGCAAACCACAGAACAATTAATTCCAGATATTATTCGCCAAAGCATACGTTTATTACCTATCGCAAAAAGAATGCGTTGGGGGAGTAATGAGACAGAATTTGTACGTCCTGTTCACTGGTCTGTTTTGCTTTTTGGTAATGAAGTGATTCAGACAGAAATTCTTGGATTAATAACTAGTAATAAAACGCAGGGGCACCGATTTCATTCACCTGCTGAAATGATAGTTAATCATGCTGATGACTATTTAACTATTTTGGAACAAGGAAAGGTTATTGCGGATTTTGCCCGACGCCAATCTAAAATTCAGAACGATGCCAATACTATGGCAGAATCAGTGAATGGTATAGCGCATATTGAAAGTGATTTGCTGGAAGAAATTACTGGATTAAATGAATGGCCCGTTCCTATAATGGGCAGTTTTGATTCACGTTTTCTGAATTTGCCCAGTGAAGTGCTGATCACCACCATGCAAATCAACCAAAAATACTTTCCGCTTAAAAATTCAGAGGGTGAGTTGCTACCGCATTTTATTACCTTTAGTAATATTGAAAGTAGTCGTCCTGAATCAATCCAAAAAGGCAATGAACGGGTTATTCTTCCACGTCTTGCAGATGCTGAATTTTTCTGGAAACAAGATAGAAAACAAAAACTGGAAGATCGAGTTAGCAGTTTAGAAAATATTATTTTTCAGAAAACGCTAGGAACTCTGGCGGATAAAACTCGACGTGTCGAGAAATTAGCCGAACATATTGCGCAACAATTACAAGCCGATGTAGAATTGGCAAAAAGAGCTGCACTTTTGGCAAAAACTGATTTGATTACTAATATGGTCAGTGAATTTGCCAGTTTACAAGGGATAATGGGACGGTATTATGCTTTAGCAGATAATGAAGCCGAAGAAGTTGCTATTGCCATAGAAGAGCAATATTTCCCTAAACAATCGGGTAGTCCAGTGCCTGCTAGTACAACAGGACAAATTCTTTCGCTTGCAGAAAAACTGGATACTTTATCTGGCATATTCAGCGCAGGACTTATTCCAACAGGCGATAAAGACCCTTATGCTTTACGAAGGGCAACTTTAGGTTTTCTCAGAATTTTGATAGAAAATGAGCTGAATCTGGATATCATAGAGCTGATTACTTTTGCTTTGGCTCAATTCAATCATGATTTTGAGAAGATAGAAACAGAGCAAAAAATCGTTAATTTTGTATTCGAACGTTTAAAGGGATATAGTCTGGATCACGGCTATACTGTAAAAGAATTTGAAGCGGTTAATGCTGTAAAACCGAGTAATCCACTGGATTTCATGCAACGATTGAAAGCGGTAAAAACTTTTAAGACGCTGCCTGAAGCTGAAAGTTTAGCGGCTGCAAATAAGCGAATTATTAATATTCTAAAGAAGTCAGATACCCTGCCTGCCGATTCTATTAATTTGTTAATTGAACCGCAAGAAATAAAATTGCATGAAGCTGCGAAACAATCGGCCGCAGATATTCAGCCTTTACTAGCAGAAAAAAATTATCAGGCCACTTTAACCCGACTTGCACTACTAAAAGATGATGTAGATACATTTTTTGATCATGTGATGGTTAATACAGATGATTTGACTCTACGAGCTAGTCGACTGGCTTTATTATCGCTACTATCTAAGCAATTTTTAGAAATTGCAGATATTTCAAAATTGCAGTAGTGGCAACATCTTATGTATTGCTAGACCGAGATGGCGTGATTAACCATGATTCGGATGACTATATCAAGTCAGCCGAAGAATGGCGACCGATTTCGGGCAGTCTTGAAGCTATCGCTTTATTAAATGATTATGGTTTCAAAGTGATTGTTATTACCAATCAATCAGGCTTAAGCAGAGGCTTATATAATGAGGCAACGCTGGTTGAAATACATAATAAAATGTATGAGTTGGTTGAGCAAAAAGGCGGGGAGATAACGACTATTTATTTTTGCCCTCATAGCCCCGACGATAATTGTGAGTGTCGAAAACCTAAGCCTGGACTCTTAAATAACTTTGCTAAAGATTATAATCAATCGTTAGCAGATATCTATTTTGTGGGTGATAAATTAGCGGATGCTCAAGCTGCAATCGCAGCAGGTGCCAAGCCAATATTAGTTAAAACAGGCAAGGGTAGAAAAACATTGAGTACTAATCCTGAATTCAGTCACCCCATTTTTGAAAACCTATACGATGCAGCTAAATTCATTGTCTCAGAAAAATAATAATTTTAAGGTCTATTTAGGCTCCACTCTGTTTTTTTTGTATCTACTGATTTCGGTGCCTGTTTTTGGCTTGCTAATCATTTTTGCATTGGTTTTGCCTTTTTCAGTCCGCTATAAACTTTCCGTTTTATGGGTGGCTTCGGTTATAGGCGTAGCGAAGATATGTTGTGGTTTGACTTATCAAGTTGAAGGATTGGAAAACCTACCTAAAGATCAGGCATATATTGTCTTAAGCAAACATCAGTCTGCTTGGGAAACATTGGCATTGCGATTGTTTATACCTCAACAAACCTATGCATTAAAGCGCTCATTAACTTGGATCCCTATTGGCGGCTGGGCATTAGCAGCTCTGAAACCAATTGCGATAGATCGAGAAAGTAAAACAGCCGCTTTACGCGCCTTAATAAAGCAAGGAACTGAAAGATTGGTGGAAGGTTTTGTTGTGGTTATTTTTCCAGAAGGTACGCGAACTGCGCCTGGTGAAAATAAAAAATTTAGTGGCGGTGGTGCTTTATTAGCAGAAAAATCGGGTTTTCCGATTATTCCTTTGGCACATAATGCGGGAGAATTCTGGCCTCGCTATAGTTTTTTAAAATATCCTGGAACCATATCAGTGAAGATAGGTTCTGCAATAGATAGTAAAGATAAAAAAGCAAAACAACTAAATGCAGAAGCCGCAGCATGGATAGAACAAGCGATGACTGAAATTTCAAATATTAAAGGATCAACATTGAATAAAACTTGAAACCAATCTGTGGCAAAATTCTAAACGCATTCCAAAAAACGATATATATTAATTACTGAAAAAAACCATGAAAAAATTATTACTGATTTGTGCTGCTGCACTACTAATGACGGCCTGTACTGATAAAAATAACTATGAAGAAGCCGTACTGGCACAAATGATATCAGACCAGGATATCAAAGATTACAATATAGACCCAGAGGAAATGACAGAATGCGTAGTTGATGTCACAGCCAAAAAAATGCCGGGAATGTTTCCTTTAGATCCAGACAGAATGATAGCTTATCAGCTTTATACAAAAATGGTATCAATGAGCACTGCAACAGATAAAAAGAAAATATTTGATGAATTGAGATCTTCTTTTGGTTCTGCAATCGAATTAAGAGATGCGCACAGTAATTACACTGACAGCTTAATGACATGCATTAATATTTTTACTCAAAGAGAGGTGGAGGAATAGCAATTTTGCGCTTTTCTGATATGTAATATGGGTTGTAACCCACTGTCCGTACGAATAAAAACCTGAAGCCTGTTCGAAAATGGAAGAAATGTTTTACATTCTTTTGATTACAGGCTTTGGCTTAAAATGACCCAATGCTTTTATCTTCTTTCATAAAGCTTTAATTGTTAAACATCTGATCACCATCTAATTATAAATTTACTGATTAATGTGTGCTATGTTAA
>CAYNRB010000152.1:0-7882 GCA_964399475.1 uncultured Methylomarinum sp. | reverse complement strand
ATATGAGTAGCAGCTAAAGCCTTGCACTGAAAGTGCATAGTTTTAAACTAGCGATCTGAGACAATAAGCTACCACAATATTGGGTAGGATTTTGTTTGTCTTTAGTCGTGTAGCTTAGGTGCATAGCTAGCTACGTACCGTCCCTACCACAACTAATTTTTGTTTTTTACTCATTCCCATCTCATTAAACTTCAATTACTTTTATTCTAGCGTTAATTATGCCAGCACGTAATTCAGAAAAACAGCTTATGAAAATTGAATAGGGGATTGCATCATAATAATAGATTTATGCGAGGACAGAATAGACCAGACCATGCAACGAATGGCCAATCCCCTATAGAACTAGCAAGTTTTAAACAAAATCATAAAGAATTAAGAAAATCAATTAATTCTGACCGCTGTTGTTTGTTTAATTTCCGTACAAATTCTTTTGATTTTTCCGCCTCACCTCCGTGCCACATAATAGCTTCCATCAAATTTCTTGCACGCCCATCATGTAAAAAGAAACTATGATTATGGACAGTTTGGGTTAAGCCAATTCCCCATAATGGTGGTGTTCTCCATTCTTTCCCATCCGCTCTAAAATCCGGACGATTATCTGCAAGCCCATCACCCATATCATGTAACAACATATCGGTATAAGCATGAATAAGCTGATTTGACACTTCTTTTACGCCTTTGAGTTCCCCCGTTTTTAAAGTAGGTATATGACAACTTCCGCAGTTTGCCAGACCAAATAACAATGCACCTTGTATGACGGAATCTTGTCCACTATTTCGTCTAGCAGGTACGGCTAGAGTTTGAATATAGAAAGTGACATCATTCAGTTTCTGGATTTCCAGTTCCGGGTCATCCTGTTTACCGTCATCTTGAGGAAACCCTACTGAACTATCAACAGGAAAAACCGCTGAAGTAATGCCAATATCATTATGAAAAGCCGCCGCATTTTGTGCAAAACTATCAGCATTATTGGCTTTCAGTCCCATACGACCTAATACAAGCTGTTTGGTTTTTGGATCACAAACATAATTAGCCTTGCCAGAAATGCCATCCCCATCTAGATCCTGTTCATCAGCCAGTGCCAAAATAGTTGCTTCAGGTATTGCATCCATCAACCCTCGGCCAAAAACAGCCGGTGCTACTCTAGCTGAAAACATAATATCATCCGGAAAAGGTATATAGGGTGTTACATCGAAACTGGGTGTGCGCAGAGAATATGATTCACCATCAGCAAACTGAAATGTTTCTTCACTGTAATGTACGACAACATCTGCCTGTGGCTGAACGCCAAAAGTAGCTCTTTGAAATAACTGTGTTCCAAATCCAGGGACGGGTTTAGGGCCTCCACAATTTTCAGGATCAGTGCCGGGGATGCTGATTCTCAGGAACATTGAATCGAACCGCCCCCCTTCTTCCGGCGGAGCACCTCGACCATCTCTAGGATGACAAGCTTCACAAGAAGTATTATTAAACAAAGGCCCTAATCCAGGGTTAATCGTAGCAGGTGCGGTAACGAAGGTTTGTTCAAATTCTGCATCTCCCGACAAGTGCACATCTAATCCCGCATCATCAAGATTGGGAGCAGGAAAAGATAAGGCATGTGATGACTCATCAAATATCGTTGTATCTCCACCAGAGAGATTTTCATTTAAACTGGCAAATTCAATATTAGACCATGGACTTTCACCTTCTTCATTATAAGAAGTTACCGCTGCCGCATAATAATCAAAATCATTTAAAGTAACTTTCAATTGAGTCATTGAGCCCAAATCAATAGATTCAACGCGTTTAAGTTCAGGAAAAAAAGCATAATACAGCTTGTATCCCTGTGCATTTTCAATCGGGTCAAAATTTAAGATAACTTGTTTGCCAACACTGGATATATTAATGTCCGGTGCAACAGGTACAGCAGCATAAAGACTTATTGGCATAACAAGATTTAGAGTTATAAACTGCTTTAAATGGTATGAAATATTCATAATCTTTTATCAAAAAGTATAAGGAGTTACATAAACGTAGTAATATTAGGTAACAATTGCCCTTCTAAAGTCGTTTGTAATATACCGAGTGTTTGTATAGCCTTTTCAATTTCAATACGCCCCTGAGTATCAGAGATAGCTTCACGGAAAGGGAATGGAATGGCTTGAATGGCATCAATAGCCGCTTTTAACTGGCTCCGAATTTGTGTATCCAGTTCGGTATTGTTACGGCGAACCAAATCACTTAAACCAGCACCATCATTTTGTAAATAGCGTCCCAGATATATATTTTCCACACCACGAATATTATTTTCAAAATCCAATAAGGAATTGAAGCTGAACTGTGACTCCACTAATTCAGTATTTTGTTGTGAAAAAGGATCTGAGATTTTACCGTTGGCAACCTCATCCACAATTCCTATCATGCCGTTGACTAATTCTTGTAATGCAGCATTCGTACTGGGATAGGCGATACTTCCCTGCCCTGCATTGGAAAATTCACTGACAAAATCACCCGATGATGTTCTCCAGCCATTTGCCAGCGCATCGGCATGAGTTTGTAAAAGTAAGGTAGTAGCAATCAAATATTCTCTCTCTTTACTGGTTAAATCTGCGGCCTTTTTGTTGTTATTTTCTCCAAAAATCAAATATTCAATAGTATGAAAACCAATTAACGTGTCATCCAAAGCCTCAACAAACGGGATTGTCAAAGAATTACCACTGCTTAAAACAGCATCTAGGTCTATTCTATTGACTGGCCAGCTATCAAGTGCAGGATCCAGCCCTGCAGTATCAACTGGGCCAAACAAAAAAGCCTCAGTTTGCTCCCAGGCACGACGAGCATCACGCCAGGCAAATTTAACATCATTCAAATTATCATCATTCGGTGTAAATGAAAAAGTCGCCAAAGCATCAGATAATACAGCTGCCTTACCTGCAAGATCCTCATAGTTTGCAAGAATAACTGTGGAAGCAGTTGATGAGATAATGGCACTTACGCTTGCACTAGCATCTGCCGGATTAGGACTTTGAATGGTAAAAGACTCTATATTGGAAACAATACTTTCACCATCATCATCTGTTGCTGTAATGGCCGTAGCAAAAGCAGCGCCTACAGGCAAGTCAACACTAAAAGAAGTTACAGTGCCTGTCTTCAAACTAAAAATTGGCGTTAATGACGGGAATGGCGCGTAGTACAGCGTATAGCTTTTAGCACCAATCACAGGGTTCCAGAATGCTGTAACCTCTGTCCCTTCAACGGTTACGACGACAGCAGGTGCTTGAGGGGCAGCTTGTGTGGTTGTGATGAATGCACAAGCCAACCCGGTTGCCAAGGTTAGTTTTTTTAATTGTTTCATTTTTTAAACTCCATTGTTTTAGTTTTATTAATAAGATGGGCATTAGAATTCAGCAGCAATCCCCATGGAAAAAGTATTTTCAATATTGTCATCTGAAATATTCAAATTGCGGTGTGAATACTGACCTTTAAGCATTACACCCTTAATAAAGGCATAGTTAAATCCAGTGGTAAAGACCTCTCTATCCCATCTGGGATTATCAAATATCAAACCTGCCGTTTTTTCCATGGTATCGTAATCGTCATAGCGGAAGAACCAGTCAAAGCGATACCCTGGAACATAAGATTGATATTCAATGGGCAGCAGATTAAACAAGTCGTAACCTGTTTCTATAGACCAGGCCAAAGCAGCCTTAGCAATAGGTGAGCGCTTAACACCCAATGAATTTGGCAGACGACGATTGGCGGCAGACACTAAATCTGCATTAGATAGTTGCCCGTATAAAGTAGATGCTCGAAAAATCCATGGTCCTTTCTCATAAAGACCATACAAACTTAAAATACTGACATTTGCGTCTTCTTTCAAGTCAGGCTTTGGACGGTTATCGGTGGTGTTACCCCAATAGAAAGAAGTACCTATTTGAGCCCCCTCTAAAAAGTCAAAACCTGAATTTGAAAAATCATAGTCAACACTGGCAACAAACGCGAGATTGTTAGCATTTTTGTGCTCAAAACGTTTTTGAAATCCACGTTTCACCCAATTTGCTGAACTAAACCCTGTAGAATCAAGCCCAGTGATAATTTGTCCACGATATAAAAAGCCCCCATAGTGTCCACGTAATTCAATACCCAACTCATGCCAGGCGACAGGAATCATCGCTGTTTCCCCTTCTGATCGAGTAGTGGTGAAGTAATGGCTAGGACGATGGCGTTTATTAATTAAGCCAACTGGAACAGGTATTTCTCCTGCTCGTACTGATAACCAAGGCTGATAATCATATTGAAGAAACAGTTCTTCCACAATAACTTCTCCCCCTTTTTCAATTTCCTGTTCGAACTCACCAAATTCTTCAAATACATCGAACTCAATCGTAGAACCTGTTCCACCATGTTCATATTCAATTTCAGCAACAAGTGACCATTGATCGTTAAACTTATATTTTCCATTTAAAACCAAACGCTCCAGGTCAGTTGAGTCTCGTCTATCAGGATTTGTTTGCCAGTCATAATTGAAATAATTCGCAACAGCATAGCCTTTGAAAGAATACTTACTCTCATTGTGACTGGATTTATCTTTTACAGGCATAGTTTGATCTGAACCCACTTTAGACATAACCTCAAAGGATTGATCTGTTGTCAGCATTTTTTTCTGAGCTTGTAAATTCAGTTCCGCATTATCTATAGACAGATAGTTGCTCATAGACTTAATGGCTTTATTTTGAGATTCAATTTGTTGTCTCTGGCTTTCAATTTGAATTTGTTGTTTTTGCACCAAATCCCAAAGTTCTTTTACAGAAGCTGTTTTTGTTTCAGATGCAGGACAACTTATCGACACACTACTTAAAATGATAGAAATGCAGAATCCTAATGGTTTGGCTAAATTATTTTTCATTAATCGTTTATTAAAATCACCATAAATATTTAGTATTAATAATGTTAACGCAATTGATAGTCATTCGCAACTTTGATTTTTAGTTCATTATTAATTAATAAAAAAACCAACTATTCATCCGGTAAAATTATTTTATCTACCATCTGTCTATTCATAGGTATCACTAGTGAATAATCTAAATTCAATGGGTGCTTTTGAACAGCGACAGCATAATTAAAAACGCGTTTAATTAATGGTTCATTCAACACTTTACTGGGTATATCCACTGCAACTAAATGTCCTGATTGTAAAATAGCTATACGATCTGCGTAAAGTGCCGCTAAATTAAGATCATGAAGGATGGCAAGTACCCCTACGCCTTGCTCTTTTGCAAACTGGCGAGCAATACCCAAACAATCGTGCTGGCATGACAGGTCAAGTGCAGAAGTGGGTTCATCCAGTAACAAATAACGACTTTGTGCCGATACGGGTTGCCATATTTGCGCAAGAATTCTGGCAAACTGAACACGTTGCCGCTCACCGCCTGATAATGTAGTAAAAATCCGTTGTTTTAACATTGCTATTCCAGTCAACGCCAAAATCTGATTCACTATTTGATGATCAATTTGTCTATTGGTACTGTGATAATAAGGGCTGCGTCCCATTAAAATCACATCTAATACCGAAAATGGAAAAGATAAATTAGAACGTTGAGGAAGCACTGCACAACAGGCGGCACGTTCAAGTGAAGACCACGACTCTATTTTTTTTCCATTCATTAAAACAGTACCCGCTGTTTGTTTAATTTCGCCACACAAACTTTTCAATAACGTGGATTTTCCTGCACCATTCGGCCCAATTACAGCCAATAATTCTCCTGGTTTTATTTCCAGAGTAATATCGGCAAGTATTATTTTTTTTCCTATTTTTACAGTCAGTTGATTTGTCTCTAACATTAAATTTCACTAGTGATTCTTTGGCGGCGCAACAACCAAAGAAAAAAAGGGCCACCCAATATTCCGGTAATAATACCAATAGGCAATTCGGCTGGTGTAACCACTGTTCTGGCTATAAGATCGGCAATTAATAACAAGATAGCACCCAATAATACAGAACAAGGTAACAGACTTTGATGATCAGGCCCCATCCATAAACGTAATAAATGCGGCACAACCAATCCGATAAAACCAATGACACCCGAAAAAGCAACCGTTGTTCCTACGCCCAGAGCGACCAGTAAAATGATCAGCATTTTGACTGTTTCTACAGAGAAACCTAAATGCCCCGCTTCCGCTTCACCTAACAATAAAGCATTAAGTGCTCTAGAAAAAAAGGGTATAAAAAACAAAGAACATAATAAAAAAGGTGCTCCAATCTGCACTTGTTGCCAGCTTATTCCACTTAGACTTCCCATCGTCCAAAAGGTAATGGTACGCAATTGTTCATTGTCAGCCATATAAATAAGTAATCCTGTTGCAGAGCCTGCGAGTGCATTTATTGCAATACCCGCCAATAAAAGGGATGAAACATCAGAATATCCCTCTTCTGTGGCAAAGTAATATACCAACCAGGTAGCAACAAAACCACCAACAAAAGCACTTGCAGGTAGGCTGTATAGCCCCATCGAAAGGCTTAGCCCCTGCAAAATACTGGTTTCAAGCACAATAACAGCAACGGCTGCAAAAGTTGCACCACTGGAAATTCCGATTAAAGCTGGATCAGCTAATGGATTACGAAACAGCCCCTGCATAGCAGCACCTGAAACCGCCAACACGCCCCCGACTAAAATCCCCATAATGATACGGGGTGCGCGAATTGATTCTAAAATGACTTGTTGCGAATAACTGTACTCCCAAGGCAAATGCAAACCGATTAAGTTAGTAATGATGGCCAGGGTTTGCCCCATGGAAATGTACACAGCCCCCTTACTCAAAGAAACAATACCTGTTATCACTAAAAGTCCACTTAAAACTAACAAAGTATTTTTTTTCTTTTTAGTTTGTGCTGAATTTATCAAATGAGCAGGGATAGATGTTTTTTTAATAGCAGACGTAGTTAATCCAATCGGTACTTGACTACTACTCATATTGATTACTCGCTCCAGAATGTAATTGTTGGCTCAAATCCAGTAGTGCTTTCCCTGTGCGAGGGCCGAACCCTAATAAGTAAAGAGTATCCATAACAATAATTTGCTTTTTAGTGGCTGCGGGTGTGAGTGATAGACCAGGGATACTCATGACTTTATCTAGCCCACCCATTGATTTTAAAGTATTTTCTGTCACTAATATAAACTCTGGAGCGGCTGCAATTATTGCTTCGCTGTTAACGGGTTTGTAACCTGTATATTCAGTAAATACATTAAGACCACCCGCCAGTTTTATCATTGCATCTGCGGCGGTTTCTCTACCTGAAGCCATGGCAGCTCCTTTACTGACAGAGAATATGAATACCACTCGTGGCTGATTATTCCATTGCTTTTTCAAATATTTGAGCCGCTCAAAATCTATTTGAATCTCTTGTATCAATTGTTCTCCAGCTATTGGAGCAGATAATACTTTTGCAACATGACGGATTTTATTTAATACGCCTTCTGTTGTTTTATTAGAATTTACTCTTACAGTTGAAATACCCAAAGCTTGAACCTGTTCAATCACTGAACCCGGACCCGCAGCATCTGACATAATCAACAAATCGGGTGATAATGATAATAGCCCTTCTGAAGATAAGGCTCGAAAATATCCAACTTTTGGTAATGATTGCGCAGATACTGGCCAAAGACTTGTGGTATCAGTACCGACCAAATGCCTCTCTGCATGCAAGGCGTAAATGATTTCGGTCACATCGCCACCCAGAGAAATAATTCGTTGAGAATATTCTGTCTTTCCCTCTGCTAGAGATAATTGGCAAAAACCAAACCAAAAAACAATCCTTAGGACAGTACATATTATGGTCGCTTTAGACATCATTATTTTATCCTTTAAATTTCTTAACCTGTTGCTTAAAAAATAGGTAGAG
>CAYNRB010000151.1:0-7941 GCA_964399475.1 uncultured Methylomarinum sp. | reverse complement strand
GGCTAAAATATTTCCAAAATTAAAATCGAGTAAACCAAACAACGCTGATCTAATATCTGCATAATTTATTACACCACTTGAAATGCTTATTCCTTAAGAAGACTTTATAACACCTAATCTCTCTCTTTGATAAGAGCCATCAAGCACACGCCTACACCAGCCTAGATTATCCAAATACCATTCTACGGTCTTTTTGATACCTGTTTCGAAACTTTCTCTGGGTTTCCAGCCTAATTCATTTTGAATTTTACTAGCGTCAATGGCGTATCGTTGATCATGACCCGCACGATCTTCTACAAAAGTAATCAGATCAGTATATTTGTTTAAATTACGCTGCTTAAATGGCTTTAATTCTTCTAACAACTCACAAATTGTAGTGACCACTTCAATATTTTGTTTTTCATTATGCCCACCAATATTATAAGTTTCAGCAATTTTCCCTTCTGTAGCAACCAACACTAATGCTCTGGCATGGTCTTCAACATATAACCAGTCTCTAATTTGATTGCCTTTGCCATATACAGGTAAGGGTTTACCATCCAGAGCATTTAATATGATCAACGGAATCAATTTTTCTGGGAAGTGGAAGGGCCCATAATTATTAGAACAATTAGTCAATAATGTAGGTAGTCCAAAAGTACGTTGCCAAGCACGAACAAGATGATCTGAACTCGCCTTACTGGCTGAATAAGGTGAGCTGGGGGCATAAGCTGTTGTTTCTGTAAATAAAGGCAGGGGTAGGCTACTTCCTATTGAACTAGAAACATTAATTTCGTCTGGATGCGGTAGATCACCATAAACTTCATCGGTTGAAATATGGTGAAAACGGAAGTTGTTTTTTTTATCCCCAGCTAATTGCAACCAATAGGTTTTAGCCTCTTCCAACAAGATATAAGTACCGACTACATTAGTTTGAATAAATTCACCGGGATCATCTATTGAACGATCAACATGTGACTCTGCTGCGAGATGCATGATGATGTCTGGTTGATATTGATCCAGCACACGTTTAATTTCAGTTTGATTACAAATGTCAACTTGCTCAAAGCTATATCTCTCATTGGTATCAATTTCTTTAAGTGAGTCCAAATTTCCTGCATAAGTCAGTTTGTCGAGATTAATAACGCTATAGTCAGTATCATTAATAATATGTCGAATCACTGCCGAGCCAATAAACCCTGCACCACCAGTTACCATGATAGTTTTCATATTGCTTTACTTTCCTGTAACGTTGCTATGCATGATTGCAAGGAATCTTTCCAATAAGGTATTTCTAAATCAAAACAGTGCTTGATTTTAGCTTTGTTAAATACACTGTAATGTGGACGTTTTGCAGGCGTATGATAATTCCTAGTTTCTATTGGATTTATTTTGCAAGAAATTTTACTTGTATTAAAAATTTCTTGCGCAAAATCATACCAGCTGCAAACCCCTTCATTGCTAAAATGGTAGAGGGAAACAGGAGCATTCTCCAGAAAGAATTCATTATTGTTATCAATAGAGACGATAATTTTTAATAGAGCTTCAGCCAGATCTTTTGCGTAGGTAGGGCTGCCTATTTGATCAAAAATCACATTGAGCTCATCTCTTTGCTCCCCTATTTTCAACATGGTTTTAAGAAAATTTTTACCATATTCGGAATAAACCCAACTGGTTCTAATAATAATTGCTTTTGAGGCCAGTTCTTGAATGGCTAACTCCCCTTTTAATTTGCTATCACCATAAACCGCTTGGGGATGGGTAGCATGATCTTCTGTATAAGGTTTGTAATGGGTACCATCAAAGACATAATCCGTACTAATATGTATTAAAATTGAATCATTCTGACCTGCAATTTCAGCCATTTGCTTTACAGCAAGATGATTGATTTTATAAGCAAGCTCTTGTTGCTCTTCTGCCTTATCTACAGCAGTATAGGCTGCACAATTGATAATTAAATCAAATTTATTGCGCTTAAAAAAATTAACTATACTTTCAGAATTGCTCAAATCCATCTGTTCACGATTAATGAAAGTATATTGAAACTGCGAACATTGCTCTGAAAGCAATTTTAAAGAACGCCCCAATTGACCACTACTTCCTGTAACCAGAATAGTTTTAATACTAGACATAATAGTTGCTATGGTAATTAAAAAAAGCTTCCAAAGCTGAAAAACTCTCTTGTTTTGTGTCTTTATCTGATAACAGCAGACTATTTGCAGGTAATTGCCAGTCAATATTAAGCTGCTCATCATCGTATGCTAAACCACGATCGCACTCAGGCGAATAATAATTATCTACTTTATAAGAAAAAGTAGCCGTATCACTGAGCACTACAAATCCATGCGCAAATCCTCTAGGAACAAAGAGTTGTAACCTGTTTTTATCAGACAATTCAACTGCAACATACTGTCCATAAGTTGGGCTACCTTGTCTGATATCAACGACTATATCCAGGACGCAACCCACAATCACTCTAACCAGTTTACTTTGCGCAAAGGGCGGAATCTGAAAATGTAACCCTCTCAGGACACCTTTAACCGATTTAGACTCATTATCCTGTACAAAGGAAACCTTATAACCCAGTGCTTGTTCTAAAAGATCCTGACGAAATGTTTCAATAAAATATCCCCGATCATCGCCATAGACTTTCGGCTCTATAAGTATGACATCAGCTATAGATTGAGATATTAATTTCATAGTTTACTGGCTTCTTCGGCACGTTCAAGTAAATATTGCCCATATTGGTTTTTGGATAGTGGGATAGCAAGTTCTCTTAATTGTTGTTGATTGATGAGACCTTGCTCAAAAGCAATTTCTTCAATACAGGCAACTTTTAATCCCTGGCGTTTTTCGATAATGGAAATAAATTGTGAGGCTTCCAACATGCTCTCATGAGTACCCGTATCTAGCCAAGCATACCCTCTTCCTAATAATTGTACTTTTAGACGTTTATCATCTAGATACAACTGATTCAGTGTAGTTATTTCTAACTCGCCTCTTTCCGACGGTTTAACATCGACCGCTTTATCAATAACATCATTAGGATAAAAATATAAACCTGTCACTGCATAATTACTTTTTGGCTCTACTGGTTTTTCTTCTATACTAATGACATTTCCCTGACCATCAAATTCTGCAACACCGTATCTTTCAGGATCAACCACACGATAGCCAAAAACAGTGGCTTTATTTTCCTGTTTCGCGGTGATCACTGCGGTAGATAAGACTTTTTTAAAATCATGTCCGTAAAAAATATTATCACCTAACACTAGGCAGACATCATCGTTTCCGATGAATTTTTTACCAAGAATAAAGGCCTGTGCCAAACCATCTGGAGAAGGCTGGATTATATATTCAAAACTTAAACCTAACTCTATTCCATCCCCTAATAAACGTTTAAAAACGCTTTGATCCTCTGGTGTAGTAATGATCAATATTTCTGTTATCCCCGCCATCATCAATACAGACAAGGGATAATAAATCATAGGTTTGTCAAAAATAGGCAGTGCTTGTTTGGATACGCCTTTAGTAATAGGATAAAGACGAGTTCCTGATCCACCCGCTAAAATAATACCTTTCATTTGCTGTATAAATTGTTTTCTAATATCATTATGTGAAACTCGCTTTTATTTAGGTTGGTAACTGACAATTTTTTGGTTTTCTGCAATTTTTCGCAACAATAACTTACTTGTCAGTCAGTTATCTGTATAAATTAAATCAAGTTCGTAAAAAATTCGAACCACTAACTTAGGAGATATATAATCTACCTTTATAGCCTGCAATAACAGTGGTAATGCGATATTACACCTGAATTTTGTCCGCTTTATGTTGACAACTAAAATTTACAACTACTATCGTATAAACTTCGAAGTGGAATTCTACTACTAATCTAGAATGTATGCTTGGTATAAACTATAAAAAATATCTTACTATTTCAAACCTGTTTAGCAACTGATATAGTAAAGCGGTTTGCGTAGTCAATATTTTACGGCTATATTTAAAGTTTTAGCGTCTGAATTCATTTTATAAAAAATCATAGTAAAATCGTAACAAATAACGCAAACCATCTTAGACAGGATTCTTTTGCACTCTGAATTGCCGTATCTTTCTTGCACTGCAAAGACAAAAAACTAACCAGATAGCTGATTTATTAGTTAATTGTTCACCTAACTTCTTATCATCAAAATATGCAACAAAATAAAACCATTTTAGTTACGGGTGGAGCAGGCTATATTGGAAGCCATGCTTGTGTTGAATTATTGCAAGCAGGTTTTAATGTTATCGTGATAGATAACTTATCCAATAGTAAAGCTGAATCCATTCAAAGAGTTGAAAAAATAACCGGCAAAACACTTATTTTCCATAAAATGGATATTCGTGATAAAAAAGCCTTAACTGAGTTATTTTTAGAGCATGAGATACATGCTGTGATGCATTTTGCTGGCTTAAAAGCTGTAGGAGAGTCTTGTGAACAACCTCAAAAATATTATCACAATAATGTCTATGGATCTTTAATTCTGACCGAAGCAATGGCAGAAGCCAATGTTAAACGTTTAATTTTTAGCTCTTCTGCAACGGTATATGGTGAACCTGATACAGTGCAATATTCTGAAGATCTTCCTATTTATGGTGCGACTAACCCCTACGGAAAGTCTAAAGCCATGATTGAGGAAATATTGAAAGATTTATCATTGGCAGATAAATCTTCAAATATCTCAACGCCCTGGCAAATAGTTTTATTGAGATATTTTAATCCAATTGGTGCCCATGAAAGCGGTCAAATAGGCGAAGACCCTAACGGCATACCTAACAATTTAATACCCTACGTTTCCCAGGTAGCTGTAGGCAAATTAAAACAACTGTCTGTTTTTGGAAATGACTATCCTACTCGCGATGGAACAGGTGTTAGAGACTACATCCATGTTGTCGATTTGGTTAAAGGTCACCTAAAAGCCTTGCAAATACTGGAAACCAAAGCCTTTAAACCAGGACTATGCAAAGCCTATAATTTAGGAACAGGACAAGGCTATAGTGTACTGGAAATCATTGCCGCATTTGAAAAAACTACTCAGAAAAAAATAGACTATCAGTTTGTAGCACGTCGTACTGGAGATATCGCAGAAAATTATGCAAACCCAGCTCTAGCATTAAAAGAATTAAACTGGTGTACTGAAAAAAACCTGCAAGACATGGTTGTTGATACCTGGCGTTGGCAGACTCAAAACCCTCAAGGTTATACCGAATAAATCAAAATTCAAATGACACATAAAATTACTAAAGCAGTATTCCCCGTAGCCGGTTTAGGCACACGTTTTCTTCCGGCTACCAAGGCAAGTCCAAAGGAAATGCTGCCTATAGTCGACAAACCTTTAATTCAATACGCTGTTGAAGAAGCCGTAGCAGCTGGAATTGAAACCATGGTTTTTGTTACGGGTCGAAATAAAATGGCTATTCCTGATCATTTTGATAAATCTTATGAATTGGAATGTGAATTAGAAGCCAAAGGTAAGCAAGAAACTCTAGACTTGATTCAAAATATTATTCCCTCCCATATTTCATGCGTGTTTATTCGTCAATCTGAAGCTCTGGGACTGGGTCATGCCGTACTCTGTGCTAGATCCGTTGTGCAAGATGAGCCTTTTGCAGTTATTCTAGCAGATGATTTAATCGAAGATGCTGAACGTGGCTGCATATCTCAAATGGTCAAACTTTATAATCAAAAACACTGTTCCATTCTCGGCATAGAACAGGTTGATAAAGCTGAAACAGATAAATATGGTATCGTTAAAATAGGTGCTTTTTCTGAAAAAGCCGCCGCAATTGATATGATTGTGGAGAAACCTAAACCAGAAGACGCACCTTCTACTCTTGCAGTAGTCGGACGCTATATTTTAACCCCAGCAATTTTTGACAAACTGGAAAAAACCACTAAAGGAACAGGGGGTGAAATCCAGCTGACCGATGCCATTGCTGATTTGTTAAATGACGAAACCGTATTAGCTTATGAATTTGAAGGAAGGCGCTATGATTGCGGCTCCAAACTGGGGTTTTTAATAGCAACCGTAGAACACGGACTATTGCACAAAGATCTCAGAGATGATTTTTTAGCTTATTTAAAAAAATTAGCCCTTAGCTATAAAGACTGAAGTTTCCCAATTATTTTCGCCGTGACGTATAAAGAGAAACCATTTAAATTGGGGTTTGCTCTATTTAGAGCAACAGCAACTAAAATAACAAAGCCTTGTGCATTGCGGCTTTTGTTATTTTAAAAACTGGGAAACTTCAGCTATAAAGATTAAAATTGTTAACGGTTAAATGAACGATAGCGTAATCCGACATTTTTGACTAAAATGGCTTTATTTTGAATAAATGGCGGAAAGTACTATCGCTTTTCCACCCTACGTGACTATGCATAAAATCAACTATAGTTAAACTATCCGAATTATCAATATGCGCAAATGAAAACTTTTCTGGTAGGTGGAGCTGTTCGAGATTCTTTATTGAATTATCCGGTTATAGAACGAGACTGGGTTGTTATTGGCGAGTCACCTGAGTCTATGATTGAACAGGGATTCAAAAGGGTCGGTAAAGATTTCCCGGTTTTTTTACATCCTCAAACTCGCGATGAATATGCCTTGGCACGCACAGAACGCAAAACGGCACCTGGCTATAAAGGTTTTGTTGTTCACGCTGCTCCCGAGATTACTTTAGAACAGGATCTTATCCGCAGAGATTTAACTATTAATGCGATGGCCATGGATGAAGAAGGCAACATTATTGATCCTTACCATGGTAAAGAAGATCTTGAAAAACGCTTGTTTCGGCACATCTCCCCTGCATTTTCTGAAGACCCCGTCAGAATTCTGCGCATCGCCCGATTTGCTGCCCGTTATTCTCACTTAGGTTTTACTATTGCAGAAGAAACCATGCAATTAATGAAACAGATGGTCATTCAAGGTGAAACAGACCATTTAGTTGCAGAACGAGTCTGGGCAGAATTATTTAAAGCATTATCAGAAAAAACCCCAGCCGCATTTTTTTTTACATTGAAAGAATGCTATGCACTAGAATCTGTTTTTCCTGAAATTGACCGACTTTTTGGCGTACCACAACCCGAAAAATACCATCCAGAAATTGATACCGGAATCCATTGTTTACTCAGTCTTGAGCAAGCGACCAAGTTATCAACTAATCCAAAAGTCCGATTGGCCGCGTTATTACATGATTTAGGTAAGGCAACTACTGATAAAAACAAATGGCCTAACCATCATGGACATGAGCAAAGAGGTCTGATTATTCTTGACCAGTTTTGTTCACGCATACCCGTTCCCAAAACGTATAAAATACTTGCCACACAAGTAATGCGTTATCACACGCACTGTCACCGAGTTTTTGAATTAAGTGCTAAAAAATTACTGGAAATGCTAAATTTTCTTGGAGCTTTTAAATCATCAGCTATGCTTGAAGAATTTGTATTAGCTTGTGAAGCGGATTGTAAAGGACGTACAGGATTGGAAGATACCGCTTATCCTCAAGCAGACTACTTAAAGAAAGCGGCTATAGCAGCGAGAAAGATAGATATATCAGAAATTTTAGCTAGTGGTATAAAAGGACAGAAAATTGGCGAGGCTATACATAGATTGAGAATGACCGCTGTCAAAAATTTTATAAGGGAATATGGTATCCGCTATAAATCCCAGGGGAACATGGAGGCCGACAGCCACTCAGACATGCCATCAATGTAGCCTGGATGGAGCGTAGCGGAATCCGGGGTCACAGTCGTCGCATCATCCTCCCTGATTTCGCTACGCTACACCCAGGCCAGGCTACTCGCCAATTCAATATCAGTAAGGATTGCCCTGGATTTTATAGTGAATACGGAATATGTTTGATAAAATTTCATTCCTATTAGAACGGGTGGGCAGTCTTTTTTGCCCACCAAAACAGTGGAGAACTATA
>CAYNRB010000150.1:0-7949 GCA_964399475.1 uncultured Methylomarinum sp. | reverse complement strand
TTTTTTGTTGAGTTTATTAGCGAGTGCTTCCCCCTCACTTTAGATTGCACCCTCTTGATTTGGTCTTCTTGCTTTTGATAAATCAAAATTATCGAGAATATCTTCTTTGTTGTCATCAAATATTTTATCTAATGTCTTAGCTTTCATAGAAATTCACCTCTTCAATTCTTGAGCGACGAACTGAAATAATACGAATATTTTTACCGCGATACGTGATTATTGCAGACCAGTGTTTTTGACTAATAATAGCTATTACTAAAAACCTCGTTTCATTAGTTGCTTTTTTAAATGGGATTTCGAGCATACCAGGATCATCCCATAATGATTGATGCGACATCAAAATCAATGCCATGCTTGGCAAGATTTTGTTTGCTTTTATTCTCATCATATTTTAAAGATAACATAGTATAAAACATATACCTATACTATACTTTTTGCAATGATTTTTGTGGATTCTAATGCGGAGTTGATGGGTATTTTGCACTGATAATAGACGCTATCGAAAAATACGGGTTCACGCAAAAAATACGGAGCCAGGTCTTGCAATCAAGCATTGCCATCATTTACTCTCGGTCTTTCTATGAAACATTTGTCTATTTTATCTTTATCGTTAGACCTTTATAAAAGAAAATATAGTATTGCAAGACCGGATACTAGACTCGCTAAACTCTGCTTCTAAGTTAAGAAAAAACGTAGGGTAGAAGTCTTATTGCCTACCATAAGGGAGCTGGAAATAAATAATCATCCCTTATTGGGCAGGATTTTTGTTTGTCTTCAATCGTGTGGCAATAGGCACATAGCAAGCTACGTAACTGTTGCTACACGATTGAAGACGGACAAAAAGACCAGCAAGATTGGATGATTATTTTTTTCCAGCTCCTTTAGCTAAAATAGGCAAAAAAACCTGCACACCCATATCTTTTCAATTTTCTTTAATGAATCTCAGCATACAAAGCGCGATACTCATCCGTTAGCTTATGACTGGGGGCATAATGAATTAATGGACTTGATACACTATGTGACTCTCTAACTTTAACTGATGGAGAAATTTTAGCTTCCAAAACAGGCTGACCTTCAGCTATTAACTCCTCAACTAATTGTCTAGGCAGATTAGCCTGTCTTTGAAATTGATTAACTACAATTCCTTCAATTTCAAGGTTATGATTATGATCAGCTTTTACTTCTGAAATAGAATTCATCAGGGTATATAAAGCATCTCTGGCAAAGGTATCGCAATCAAAAGGGATTAAACATCGTTCAGCCGCAATTAATGCTGATTGACTATAAAAATTAAGAATGGGTGGAGTATCAATGTAGATAGCATCAAAACCTTCTAGAGATTCCAAAGCTTCTTTTAATTTGAATATTTTATATCTGGATTCTAGTCTACTCTGTAATGCTTCAAGATCTGGATGGCTAGGCAATATAAATAAGTTGGGAAAAGGCGTTTCGTGTATAGCAGCATCAATTCCCACTTTTTTACCACCAAAAAGTGAAATGCCTAAACAGTCTTTAAAAAAATGAGCGATGGTTTCATCAGCCTCAGTGATTTTATGACCTAGTAGGTAATGGGTTGAATTTGCTTGAATATCCAGGTCAATAACAAGTGTTCGCTTTCCTTCAACCGCACTGATTGCAGCTAGATTACAGGTGATAGTCGATTTACCTACACCACCTTTTTGATTAAAGATAACCCTGCGCATGTTTTTCCTCTTGAAATCAACTAGATAAAGTGTGCATTATAAGCTTTAAGCCAGTAATATCAACTACGAGTGAAAGTTTTTGCATTACACGCCGGACATTCAGGAATTATACTGGTTGATTTAAAGGCTATTTGCTTAGCACATTGGTCGCAATTAAAGGTTCCAGGGCCAGTAATTTCACCACTATGATAGCTGTGGTACTCACTGGCAAGGTTTTCAATTTTAGCTAATTCAATACGGGTTTTATCAGCAATACTAGCAAAAGCATCTAATGCAAATCGTTCAATTAGTTCTATATCAAATTTCAACCACTCGGACAGAGAATTCGCTTCTTTTTCTGCTGATGGGGTTAGTGCTGCATGTTCGATATCACGCATTAGAAAATCAGCAATCCGGTTAACTTCTTCTTGGGTTAATTCGCCTAGTTCCGTGGTTTTTTCTTTGGCAAGTTCCAATGAATCGGCAACAGAATGCAAGGTATCATCCATTATTTCGTATAAATTGCCCATAAGATTGTCATAGGCTTCAACAAATTTATCATCACTCATAGCTAGCTCCTTAAATTACACTTTAGATTTATGCGTCTGTCATGTATTCTAACGCTTTTGACAGGAAAAAGACGAGTAGGATGGAAGAAAATTACAAGCCCCAGACAATTGAACAAGCAGTACAACAAAACTGGGAAGATTCCGGCGTGTTCAATGTCACTGAAGATGCAGAAAAAGAAAAATATTATTGTTTATCCATGTTTCCCTATCCGAGTGGCAAATTGCATATGGGACATGTACGAAATTATACAATAGGTGATGTAATCAGTCGTTTTCAACGATTGCTGGGGAAAAATGTAATGCAGCCCATGGGATGGGATGCTTTTGGTTTGCCTGCTGAAAATGCAGCAATGCAAAATAAAGTACATCCAACAGAATGGACTTATAGCAATATTGATTATATGCGGGAGCAGTTAAAACGTTTAGGTTTTGGCTATGACTGGGACAGAGAACTTGCAACTTGCGATCCTGATTATTACCGCTGGGAACAATGGTTTTTCTTAAAATTATTAAAAAAAGATCTGGTTTATAAAAAGACCTCTCCAGTCAATTGGTGTCCAAATGATCAGACTGTTCTGGCAAATGAACAAGTCATTGATGGTTGTTGTTGGCGTTGCGATACTCAAGTCGAAAAGAAAGAAATTTCTCAATGGTTCTTAAAGATTACAGCTTATGCTGATGAATTACTGCAATCTCTGGAAACCTTGGATGGTTGGCCGGAACAGGTTAAAACCATGCAAGCTAACTGGATAGGACGATCTGAAGGTATAGAAATGGACTTTGCTATTGCAGACGTCCAGAGCGATCCTATTAGAATTTATACGACTCGTCCTGATACATTGATGGGGGTGACTTATCTAGCGGTGGCTGCTGAACATCCTGTTGCTCTTGCTGCGGCTGAAGGAAATGACAAAGTAGCGGAGTTTCTTGAAGAATGCAAGATTATGGAAACTTCAGAAGCAGCTATGGAAACTATGGAGAAACGAGGTGTGGATTCTGGTTTCAAAGTCATTCATCCTATCAGCGGAGAACAAGTCCCTGTCTGGATCGCAAATTTTGTCTTAATGAGCTATGGTACGGGGGCAGTGATGTCTGTACCCGGTCATGATCAACGCGATTATGAATTTGCTAAAAAATATGCCATTGCTATCAAACAGGTTGTTTTTTCTGACCAGGACGAAAATGATGATATTTCTGAGCAAGCTTTTACTCTCAAAGGTCTATTGAAAAATTCAGAGGAGTTTGACGGTTTAAGCTCTGATGAGGCTTTTAATGCCATTGCTGACAAACTTGAATCAGATCAAAAAGGCGAGAGAAAAACCAATTTTCGTTTACGAGATTGGGGCGTTTCCAGGCAGCGATATTGGGGCGCACCGGTACCGGTGATCTATTGTGATGACTGTGGTACGGTGCCTGTGCCAGATGTAGATTTACCCGTTATCTTACCTAAAGACGTGGTATTGGATGGCTCTCAGTCACCTTTGGCAGCTCATCCTGATTTTCTTCATGTAGATTGTCCGCAATGTGGAAAACCAGCAAAAAGGGAAACCGATACCTTTGATACTTTCATGGAGTCATCCTGGTATTTTGCTCGATATGCCAGTAATCAACCAGAAAGTATGTTGGGTGAAAGTGCCAATTACTGGTTGCCTGTTGATCATTATATTGGTGGTATCGAACATGCTATTTTGCATTTGCTCTATGCTCGCTTTTATACCAAACTTTTGCGTGATGAAGGTTTATTGGTTTGTGACGAGCCTTTTAAACGCTTGTTAACCCAAGGCATGGTTCTAAAAGATGGCGTAAAAATGTCTAAATCAAAAGGCAATACAGTGGACCCTCAAGCTTTGATTGACCAATACGGGGCGGATACTGTGCGCATGTTTGTGATGTTTGCAGCGCCACCAGAGCAATCTCTGGAATGGTCGGATACGGGTGTTGAAGGTGCTTACCGATTTTTAAAACGTCTGTGGCGTCAAGTCTATTTGCATGTTGATAATAAAGCATTAATTCCAAAGTTGGATAAATCAACCTTATCAGAACCACAAAAAACCATTCGTCGACAGTTACACCTGGCTTTAAAAAAGGTAACGGATGATTATGGTAGGCGCTATACCTTCAATACAGCGATTGCTGTAAATATGGAATTGATTAATACATTATCAAAAGTCAGCGATGATTCTGATAATGGCAAAGCTATACGACATGAAGCGTTGGAAACTATTCTATTAATGCTCTCTCCAATAGTGCCGCATATTTGCAAACAATTGTGGCAGGATTTAGGACATGATACTGATATTGTAATTGAAACTTGGCCTATTGTTGATGAATCAGCATTAGAGCAGGATTCATTAAAAATAATGTTACAAGTTAATGGAAAATTACGTGGAGAAATGTCTGTTTCAGTTTCAACGAGTAAAGAAGAAATTGAAAAACTGGCTTTAGCAGATGAAAACGTACTACGCTTTATTGCTGACAAATCGGTAAAAAAAGTGATTGTCGTGCCGAAGCGCTTGGTTAATATTGTGGTTTAAGAGGGGTTGCTAAAAACCATCCTGCACCCAAAGCCACTACAAGGAACAATTGCCACATGTAGGTTGGGTTAGCTTTTTTCTCTACGCTAAAACCCCTGGCCTTAATTTATAAGATGTTGTTTATTAAGTTATTATTCCTTAATTAAGCAGTTTTATTCTCACACCCTAATGAGAAAACCTAAAATTATGATAGACGTAAAACACACTTATATATTGATACTATTCTTATTGATGAGCGCATGTGGCTACCATTTAAGAGGCAGTATAAATTTACCAGAAGGTTTGCAAAAAGTCTATTTGCAAGGAGGCTCCGCTCAGTTAAGAAATAGTATGAGCAGTACACTAAAGTCTTCGGGAGGAAAATTGGTAGGTAATATTCAAGAAGCCGCCGTTGTGATAAAAGTTGTTAAGGAAAAAATGCGTAGAAATGTACTTTCCTTAAGTTCTACAGGAAGGGCAAATGAATATGAATTAAATTATTTTTTGGACTACATTTTACTTAATCTAAAAGGGAAGCCATTAACAAAGACACAAACAATTGAAATAAATAGAGATTATTTTAATGATCAGGAAGATATTTTAGGGAAAAATAATGAGGAATTGGTGATTAGAGAAGAAATATACAATCAGGCAGTCTATTCTTTAGTCAATCGAACGCGCATTGTGTTGGAAAAATCTGAGAAAAAATTAAAAAAATAAGGTTTAATCGTGAGATTACGAGCGGAACAAATAGAAAGTGCATTAGAAAAGCAATTGGCCGCCATTTATTTGATTTCTGGAGATGAGCCCTTACAGTCTGGAGAAGTGGCAGATTGCATCCGGCTTGCCGCAAAAAAAAACGAATTTACTACACGAGAAATTTTGACTGTTGAAAAAGGGTTTGAGTGGAATGAATTAAAAATAGCCGCACATTCTTTATCAATTTTTGCTGATAAAAAATTGATAGATTTAAGAATACCAACGGGGAAACCAGGGATTGACGGTGGCAAGGCTTTGAAGGAGTATTGTCAACGTCTACCAGAAAATACCTTGTTATTAATTACCACAGCGAAGTTAGAAAAATCAGTTTTAAAAACTAAGTGGTTTCAGGCGATTGAACACGCAGGTGTGGTAATTCAAATATGGCCTTTGGATGGTGGAGATTTAATTCAATGGTTACAACGTAGAGCTCAAAAAAGAGGTTTGAATATTGATCCCCAGGGTATCAAATTACTAGCATCAAGAATTGAAGGCAATTTACTGGCAGCCTCCCAGGAAATTGAAAAACTATATATTTTGCATGGAACCACTCATATTTCCAGGCAAGCGGTAGAAGAAGCGGTTGCCGATAGCACCCGTTTTGATGTTTTTAAATTAACGGATTGTGTATTGGCGGGACGACTGAATCGTGCCATCAAAATAATAAATGGATTGAAAGCAGAAGGAATTGCCGCGCCTATTGTACTGTGGGCGTTGGCAAGGGAAACAAGAATGTTAATTAATATGAAAACAGCTTTGCAACAAGGTCAAAATAAAGAAAATGTGTTCAAACAATATCGTTTGTGGGATAAACGAAAGCACTTAGTGAACACTGTTTTGAGCCGTTTGCAATTGAAAGATTTACAAAATATCTTAATGTTAGGCGCAAAAGCTGATCGACAGATAAAAGGACAGGAAAAAGGGGATTACTGGGAAACGCTGTTTAGCCTATGCCTTTTATTTTGCGTGCCATCAGGCAAAATCTAGCTTAGGTTCTACTTTGAGCGACCTATATAAAGATAGTACAAAGGATTTTTAATTAGTATTAAAGAGTGCAATCTTTTAGCTATTGTCATTTCCCCTTCCCTTCTTAAAAAGCTAGCTCTAACTTTCTATTTTTTAATTGAAAATGTCAGCGCGTGAGAGTGGCAGTCGCTATAAATATGACCATCCTATGTTTCTCATTATCCTCTGTTTTTCAGCAAACTTTTTATTTCGGTTAATCTAAAGTTGCTATTTATCGAATTGTTATGACTTGTTCTTGTTCCTCGATGCGTCAAACTATAGTTTCGATAAATATTGGTAGAAATTAAATTATATTGAAAAACCTTAGAATAGTCGGTTTTTTTGAAATCCCTAGTTCCTCTTGAGGATTGTACAGAATTTTTCTGAAAACCTAAGTCTGGATTGTTTAATTGAAAATCCATAGCAGAAAGAACAGATAAAAGTACGGAAAAAATAATTATATTTTTCATGTCGGTATCCTTACGATAAAAATTAATAACTGGATGTAAAAAATGGAACGTCCCAATTTGATTAGATTGTTAATCTGGGTGGGGATGCGTTTAATTTAGGTGTAATGATAGACTTAACAACAATAAAAAGATGTGAGATTATTCACAGCTTTATGAGCTTTTGCAATTATTTTTTTAAAAAATTCTAGAGAAGTACAATTGTCAGATAACAGATTTTCTTTGTAACAAATTTTAAAATATAACTCATTTGAGTCATTTACTCTAAAAGTGATAGCAATTCAATATCCATGCCCAAAGGACATGGATTTGGGTTGACCCCCTAAAAGGGGGGTCAAGCTGGCCTTTAAAAAAGGCATGCTTGAGAGTTGAACCACCATTATTGGTTAAATTAAACTACTTTTCTTCTCGATATTTACATACTTTTTAATCATTTCTGAATCTAAACCTACGGTATCTACACAATAACCGCTTGCCCAAAAATGATTTCCCCAATAAGGTCGCTGTTTCAGTTCCGGAAACTTATTAAACACTCTTATTGCTGATTTGCCCTTCATCACTCCCATCAGTGATGATATGGATATCTTAGGGGGGACTTTTATCAATAAATGAACATGATCGGCAAGCGCGCCATTGCGTACTGTCAGAATCTTGGGACGTCCTTGTCCCAAAATCCAGCCACTACGCAGTGAATAGGTAAGCCCCGGCCGTCCTGAGTCCGCCTCAACTCCGCACAAAAGCCGCTCCGTTAAGGCTACCTCACTGACTTGACGGCTTTCGGTATAAAATTTTAGCTTCCCTCGCGCGCTATCGCGCACTTCGGATCAGCAAATTTCCCTGACGCCTACCGCGGACTAAAAATCATCACTCCGCTATCGCTCCGTTTCCCTGATTTTCAGCGGATGACAAGAGAGATTGAACATATTAAGCAGATTTATCCCGATGCTTTGTATA
>CAYNRB010000149.1:0-8043 GCA_964399475.1 uncultured Methylomarinum sp. | reverse complement strand
ATGGTTTCTCTTTATACGTCACGGCGAAAATAATTGGGAAACTTCAGTCTTTTAACTGAAGTTTCCCAATTATTTTCGCCGTGATGTATAAAGAGAAACCATTTAAATTGGGGTTTGCTCTATTTAGAGCAACAGCAACTAAAATAACAAAGCCTTGTGCATTGCGGCTTCTGTTATTTTAAAAACTGGGAAACTTCAGTCTTTTAAGTACCCAAGTATAATTAATTTAACTAACTTTTACGCAGGATTTTTTTTCATATTCAGTGTTGTATAAATAGGCGCATAGCGAGCTACGTCACTATTTATGCAACGCTGAAGATGGAAAAAAAGACCAGTAAAATGTTAAATTAATTATGCTTGGGTACTTAGCACTCCATCTACTATGCTTTTTGATCAAACAAACTCTGATCTATAGTGGAATTTGGCTTATTAGTCCTTGGCTTTCCGGTTTGAACCGACATATGCCCCGGAATTATCCCTACTTTTTCAAATTGTGTTTTCAAATAATCCAGCTGGTTATTGATAGTCGAAACCACTGCCTCAGTATCACTCCAGAATCGGGTATTGATAGTTTTATCAAAACAGGAAATATTGCAGTGAATTGTATCCATACCAGGTGGAGTGACTGTTATCGAAACACTCCAATTTTCCGGTTTGGAATCTTCCTCATTGTGTTGTTGTCGATTAATTTCAATACTAACCGAGTCAGCAATTTCCTTATGAACAAAGGGTAAATCAAGTATCCATACCTGTCTTATCCCCTCATCTTTAGGCAAGGATGACAACTGATTTAAAATAATTTTTGCCAAGCTGCTTTCTGTTTTTTGTTGTAAATCTTTGATTAAATTTAGATCATTTGCTATTTCTTTTTGCTCCTGATTTTTATCCGAAGTAACCAGCGAAACAGCTTGCTTTAGCCCATAATTAAATTTCAGCAATTGATTCTTCAGATCTTGTTTAATATTCTCTTCACTCTTTTCAACCAGTTGCGTAATTTTGGATTCCAGAAACAATCCGGATCCACCGATATATTTTTTTAGCTCAGCAGGATTTTGTAAATTTTTAGATAGTGGCAAGGTTTGTAAAATTTCTCTGGCTAATTGTTTTAAAGTTTCAGGAATTGTTTGGTTTTTGCTGATAACTTTTAAATTTTTGATAATTTGATTGAGTAATACTTCAGGCTGCTGCTGAACTGGCAGTAATTTTTTGAAAGTTTCGCGTATTTTTTGTTCAGCATTATTTTCAACCGAAAGTAATTTGAACTCAGGCTGGTTACTGCTGGTAACAACTTCAAGTTTTATTTGTTGCCCTTTGACTAATCTCTGCAAATCAACTGGGATGGGTTTACTATCGGGTAATTGATTAAATGCTTTTGCAGAATAGTTGAATTGGTTTTTGTTTAAGGTAATGATCGGTGGGAGTTGGAGTGGTAGTTTAACTTGATTCTTTTCTGAAACTGGTGAGGTAAAAAATGAATTTGGGGGTAATTGCAGCTTGATCTGAGACCTAGTAATATCAAGCACCTTTGCAGAAACAATCAGCGGATTTAAATTTTGTAATAAGGGTTTATTAACTGGGTTAATTACGGATGGGATTGTTTGCTTGAAGACTAGATCTTTTAAATTGAATACCTGATTCGGGTTTTTTAGTTTGTATGCATTAGAAAAATTGATTTCAGGAACTGTACCAAGCACTTTAAATTCAGCAACAGGCATTAGTTTTGAGACTATGAGTTGAAAAGTTTGTTCGGGGCTAGTAGTAACCGGGAAATTACTTTTTACTTGTATTGGTTGACTTGATGCGATGGACTTTAAAACCAAATTTAAGGTTTCAACCTGGGTACTGAGGACTTTTACTTCCAGTTGCTGATTTAGTTTTAAACTCAGGCTATCAATCTTATTGAAAATAAGCTGTGAGGAAAGCTGAGGATTTTTAGGTGGGACAATGTCCATTATTGGCTTAAAGATTAAAATTAATTTTCAACAGTGTAGCGCGGACTTTAGTCCGCAATTCTTGTGGATATATTGCGGACTAAAGTCCACTCTACAACATCTTTTTCATCAATTACTTCACTGATAATCACACACAATCCAAAATGTCGAATATCATCAAAAGTAATTTTAGTTTAAAATTAGCGGTTAAGTTAAGACTTTAGTAAAAATAAAAATGAACCAAGGCACTGATATTGATGTTACCACAACGCTTAAAACTATCAGGGACTATATTCGCTGGGGAGCCAGTCTGTTCAAAGAAAATCAGGTTTTTTTAGGCCACGGCTTGGCAACTCATATACATGAATCCGCTACGCTGGTTTTCCATGTACTTTTCTTACCTTATAACCTGGATGATATCTATTTAGACGCGTTACTAACTATACCCGAACGTATTAAAACAGTTGAATTGCTACAAAGACGGGTTTTAGAACGTAAACCCGTAGCTTATTTAACCAATGAGGCCATCTTTGCGAATCTGAATTTTTATGTGGATGAACGAGTTTTAGTTCCCCGTTCTCCCATCGCCGAACTCATAGAGCAACGCTTTAATCCTTGGGTTGATGAAAATCAGGTTTTTAATATTCTGGATTTATGTACCGGTAGTGCCTGTATTGCCATAGCTTGCGCTTATGCGTTTCCTAATGCCAATGTTGCGGCAGTAGAACTATCAGATGATGCATTGGCGGTTGCTAAAATCAATGTAGAAAAACATGATCTTGTCGGCCAGGTAAACCTAGTTAAATCAAATTTATTTAATGAACTACCAGAAACCAAATATGATGTCATTGTCAGCAACCCACCTTATGTTGCAATTAAGGAATGGGAAGATTTACCGACAGAATATCATAGTGAACCTGAAATGGGTTTTACCGGCGGCGAAACAGGTCTGGATCTGGTTTTACAAATCTTGGTTGATGCTAATGAATATTTATCAGATCAGGGAATCTTAATTATTGAAGTGGGAAGCAGTGCTGAAACTTTACAACAACTTTTTCCTGAACTTCCTTTCTTTTGGCTAGAGTTTGATCGTGGTGGTGATGGAGTTTTCCTGCTTACTGCGGATCAAGTTCAGCAATTTCATACACAAATTGAACACACACTAAAATGTCAGGCAATACAATAGGAAAATTATTTTCAATCACTACCTTTGGTGAAAGTCACGGACTTGCTTTAGGCTGCACAGTTGACGGCTGCCCTCCTGGAATTCCTTTAACTGAAGCAGATATACAACGGGATCTGGATAGAAGAAAACCCGGCACGTCTAGACATACCACCCAGCGCAGAGAAGCGGATCAGGTAAAAATTTTATCAGGGGTATTCGAAGGAAAAACCACGGGTACCCCCATTGGCTTGATGATTGAAAACACAGACCAACGCTCTAAAGATTATTCAAAAATTGCTGAATCATTTCGCCCTGGACATGCTGATTATACCTATCAACATAAATACGGTTTTAGAGATTATCGTGGTGGTGGACGATCTTCTGCTCGCGAGACCGCTATGCGAGTTGCTGCCGGTGCCATTGCCAAAAAATATCTTAAGCAAAAGTTTAAGATTGAAATTCGTGGTTATTTATCTCAACTGGGACCGATTAAAATAGATAAGATTGACTTGGATATAGTAGAAACCAACCCCTTCTTTTGCCCTGATGCAGATAAAATTTCTGAAATGGAAACCTATATGGATGCACTCAGAAAAGAAGGTGATTCCATTGGTGCCACGATTGAAGTTTTTGCAAGCAATGTACCGGCAGGTTTAGGTGAACCTATATTTGATCGCCTTGATGCTGAATTAGCCCATAGTTTAATGAGTATTAATGCAGTTAAAGGTGTAGAAATAGGCGATGGATTTGATTGCGTCAATTCAAAAGGCACCTTGTTTCGAGATGAAATTACCCCTGATGGTTTTTTAAGTAACCATGCTGGAGGTATTTTAGGAGGGATTTCTACGGGTCAAGATATAGTGGCAAGAATTGCACTTAAACCGACATCTTCATTACGCTTGCCAGGAAAAAGTATCAATATAAAAGGAGAAGCAATTGAAGTTGTCACTCAAGGTCGACATGACCCTTGTGTTGGAATCAGGGCCACACCTATAGCTGAAGCAATGATGGCTATTACCCTGATGGATCACGTGATGCGACATCGAGCTCAGAATATTGATGTTGATTCTGGGTTGCCAGAATTGAGATAGTAATAGGAAAATGTAGGGCAGACTTTTGTCTCCTAATAACACTGACATCATTAGCATAGCGGACTGAGGGAGATGGAAAAAAATAATCATCCAATCTTGCTGGTCTTTTTGTCCGTCTTCGATCGTGCAGCAACAGTTACATAGCCTGCTATGCGCCTATTGCTGCACAATCAAAGACAAACAAAAATCCTGCTCAATAATGGATGATTATTTATTTCCAGTTCCCTGAAGTCCGCTATACATTATGTCTTATTTAATATCTGAGAATAAGTTCATTGCCTTTCTGGATCATTTCCAGATGCTGCATAAAACTCATGCCTAACAAAATTTCCTTGCCATTCATATAGGGGTTGATCGAAGCACGAACATTATTAAGTTCTATTGCACCAATCCTAACTGATTCTAATCGTGTGCTAAAGACAGTAATTTCACCATTTGCTGTTATGGATTGTGTTGGAAAACCTTTCTCTAAATTTAATTTATTGGCTATGACTTCCGGTATGATTATAAATGTCGCTCCTGTATCAATCAAAAAAGTAACTGGAGAACGATTGATGTATCCATTAACCAGATAATGTCCGTTTCGATTTCGTCTTAATACGACTTCTGCAACTTCATTATTCCATTGGCTAGATATTTCCTGGTTAGGATTATTTTGTTGCTGAAGAAATTGATTGAAACCAAACGTTAGTAGTCCTAGAAATAGAATCCAGGCAAGATAAATCATGCCCTGCCCAATTTTTTCAGTATTATCCGGTTTATTCATCTCTGTTTTCCTGAACCAATATCCAGGGTTTTACTACAACCGCCCAAACACTTTCATTTGCTTCATACCACTTTAATGCCTGTTGATCAGAAACAGGATGAACTTGTTGACTATTAATCCAATTTTCAACCTGAATTTTATTATCCTCTGAGAAATGATAAGCAACATCTATCAAATCTAGCTCCAAAGCAACTGAAATAGCTAATCCACTGGCAAAAAAACGTTGCAGCTCATCCCAGGCTATTTTTGAGGTTTCCAGATTTAATTCTTTTTTACTCATTGGGTGATGTTTCTTTTGATTGAAATGTTATTCTATAATAACGCTTAAATTTGGTTTAAAAATTAAACTTGTCGACATATTTTATCCATAATCCTAGAAAAATCAGTTGAATCACGGTTTCTAGGATAATTGATGTAGTAGAAAAACTTTAAACTTACAAACCGGAAACATTAATGACAATCTTCAGTGCCTACAAAAAGAAATCCCTGTTAAAAGCATCAATAAAACAAACGGCAAATGCCCGTACTGCTGAAGAAACTAACAGAGCTGATGCGCTTTATAAAAGTGCATAAGTACCCAAGTAAAATTTAGTTAAATTAATTATACTTGGGTACTTAGAAGGAAGTGTTGTCAGACCGATTGAAGCGGAACATGCTGAAAAGTCAGATTCCTAAATTTGATGCAAACATTGAAAACTCATCAATAATTTGTTTCTTTCCTCTGTAAATCCTATCTTGTGATTTTTTACTCTAGCCGATTTCAGGAGCGCAAGGTGGGTATAAAGACTGCCCACCCAAAACCCTATCAAATTCAAGCCAGTAACATATAGCGGACACCTTCTTCAATCCAAGTATTAATATTTAGGCATCCAATTAAAGCTTTGTTCTGTTAAACCAACGGGATTATATTCTGCACCCAGCCACCCCAAATATTTGGACTTTTCTATATCTGAAAACAATTGTTCAAAATTGATAGTGCCTGTACCTGGTTGGCCTCTACCGGACACATCTGCAAATTGTATGTGACCAATTTTATCAGCATTAATCCTTATAAATTGGCTAATATCTTGTTCCATTCTAGTCATATGATAAATATCATATTGCATCAATAACATGGGATGATCAAGCTGTTGAATGATTTTTAACATATCAGCCCCAGTATTAACAATAAAACCAGGCATATCTAGTGTATTAATAGCTTCAAATACAGTTTTGATACCCAAAGATGCAAATGTCTCAACTGCAATCAACAGGTTTTTACTGAATGTAGTTAGATATTCGGTAATTCTATCTTGATTATTGCATCTTCCAGGCAGGACATTAATCAACTCAGGCTGAAGTATTTCTGCATATTTTTTACTTTGTTGTAAGGCCATTAAAAAACACGCCTGTTTTTCTGGCACGGCGGCCAATCCTTCGCCACCTTGCAAAAGATCATCCGCATCTATATTAAACAAAACTAGTTTTAAGTTATTTTCCAATAAAGCCTGTTTAATTTGTTCAGCAGGTAAAGAATAGGGAAATTGAATTTCAACCGCTTCAAATCCACACTGTTTTGCGGCTTTGAAACGCTCTATTAAATCTAGCTCAGTAAATAACATGCTTAAATTAGCTGAAAATTTAAGCATTATTCTGTTTCAAATAATTTAATTAAAGTAGCAGGATCTTGTTCCAGAAATCCTTGATTAGCGTGCATCTGCATAAGCTGAGCTGCCAGACCTGACATAGGAACAGTATTACCCTGTTTTACGGATAAATCAACCGCCATATTGAGATCTTTCAACAAGGTTTTAACTCGCCATTTTATAGGCTCGAAATCATGTATCGCCATCTCTGGTCCAACAATTTGTAATGGTTTTGAGTCAGCAAAACCACCTGAAAGGGCAAGAGGAATTTTGGTTGCATCCACACCCGAACTTTGAGCCAAAGCCATCATTTCCGCAATAACCATCACATTACAACTGACAATCATCTGATTACATATTTTTGTGACCTGTCCACTACCTAGATCGCCCATATGTGTGAGTTGTTTATAAAGTGGTTTTAAAATTTCTCTGGCGATATTTACATCTTGCTCAGATCCTCCTGCCATTATGGCAAGTAAACCTTGTTCTGCACCGGCCGTACCACCTGAAACAGGGGCATCCACCCAATTTATTCCACAATTCTGTTTTAATTTAATGGCCAATCGTTTAGTTGTTTCCGGATGAATACTGGATAAATCAATCAGTAGTTTTGCTGTCGAACCGGAATTCATAATTTCATTGATAACTATCGTTTCAACTGCTTCTGTATTCGCCAGACATAAAACAATAATATCTGAAGATCTAGCCAATTCTGCAACAGATGAATATTCTATAGCGCCTAAATCAGTTACTGGCTTGAGTTTTTCTTGGGTTCTGTTCCATACGTTTAGATGATATTCGGCATGGAGTAAGCGTAAGGCCATGGGTTTTCCCATTAAACCTATACCTATAAAACCTAGAGACTGTTTTTTATTTATCATTAATTTATTGTGAAATTACAAATCTAGTCTTGACTATAGAATGATCAGTCATTCTACTATTGACGGCATAAACAGAATGGTGTTTAGTTTTTCGATATATTAATTGATTAAATGCAATAGTGTTCACATTTCTGATCAAAAAAAGCTAACTGCTCTAGTAATTTTCTCAGTTAGATATTAAAGTTAAATTAACGTCCTCTTTCTGGAGATGATCATGAGTCTATTTTATATCCATTATGGTGCATTTGTTTTATTTCAAATAGTAGTGTCAATCTTTATGGTAGGTGTGATGGTTGCAAAACTGGCTGACCTTGGTGCAAAACTTTAACTTTGATAAACTATCAGATAAATTTTTTAGAAAAATAGATGCAAATAATATAACCTTTCAACTAGCTAGGAAACTTACGCGGAACAACCTGAACAATTGATTTGTTGTTTATCCGTTTTCTTCGTAAATGAAATGATGCATAGACCGCTATACAACCTTTCTTTATATCAAAAAATCCACCTGAACAACTCAGCCTCTACTAATGGGTGCAATCTAAAGTGAGGGGGAAGCACTCGCTAATAAACTCAACAAAAAA
>CAYNRB010000148.1:0-8107 GCA_964399475.1 uncultured Methylomarinum sp. | reverse complement strand
TTGTTCAGGACTGGCATCAGTTACTACATCAAAATCCTTAGGTTCAATACCTAAGAGCAGATCACGAACACAGCCTCCCACTAAATAGGCTTGATATTCCTTTTTTTTTAATCGATATAAAACTTTCAAAGCATTTTCACTGATTTGCAAGCGTGAAATGTTGTGCTCTGAACGCGTATATATTCTGATGTCATTATCATTTTCCACAACTGCTGCATTTTCATCAGTTGCTTCAAGAGAGGGTACAAAAATTTTTTTGATGAAATTTAAAATGATTTTTCCTTTTATCTTTATAGTTATTATTGTATTTATTTTAAATGTATGATGCTTGGGGTATTCTTCTCAGAGTGGCTGGAATCCCAATGACTACTGAATATCCTTCAAAAATAAAATTAATGAAGCCGTAGAAACAGTCAATTTCTTTGGAATGCAAAAAATGTTTTGCATTCCAATAGTTAGGAGTTTTCAAAAAATAGTTATCCTTAGGGGTGAGAATTTAATAACTTCCGGATTTTGACTCCACAGAAGTTCTAAAAATAGTTGCGTAGCCTGCTTGCGCCCATTTTATTTAGCAAGTCTGTGAAGTCAAAATTTTGCGCCAAACATCCGGAACTTATTAAATCCTCACTCCTTAAGAAATTTACCGTTACTTTGACAGAATTTAGAACATATCCAAATTTGTGTAATTTATTTGACATCATATCATTTAGTATGATGTCATCCCAGCAAACCGCTTGTTTTCATAATCAAGTAGCATACTTTTCGTGGTCACTTTTGCAAAATTAATAGAAAATTGTTTTTTTCTAAATAGAAATCCTCAACAATGAGCCTATGAATTGTATATAACAGTGACCCTGAGAAGTATATATAGTAGAATTAGCAGAATGATTTGCTGGGCTTAAGTTTTTTATCTGTCCTGCAAATATTTAATTTTAAGAACCTTTTAAGGTAAGATCAATCTGGGGGATTTAATGTTCAAAAAGATTATTAATTGTTTACTTGACCAACCTTTGTTAGCCAGCCTTTTTATTGTAGATTTGGCTATATTACTGTTACATAATCCACCTTTTCTTTTCTCTTTATTGATGATTAGTTATTTAATTGGGATGAGTATGTATTATGGCCAGAAACTAGCCATATTTAAAATTTGATTGCGTATCAATAAAGCTACTGAGAAACAACCTGGGTTATTTAGACGGCTGGCAATAATCGTTTATGATTTTTTGCTATTAATTGCTTTGCTTTTTTTAGCAACAGCGCTAGTTTTACCATTCAATCAGGGTGAAGCTTTTCTATCTAGTCAATATTTATTCCCTGCTTATTTGCTAATAGTTAGCTTCGTTTTTTATGGCTGGTTTTGGACGCATGGTGGGCAAACCTTGGGAATGAGGGCTTGGAAAATTAAGGTTCTTACTTATAATAAGCAGCCCGTTACTTGGAAGCATGCATTAAAACGTTTTATGATGGCTATATTTTCTTGGTTGTTTTTTGGACTAGGTTTTTTGTGGATATATGTTGATGCTCGGAAATTTACCTGGCATGACCGTTATTCGAAAACAGGTCTGTATTTTGAATAAGTTCAGGAACTGAAGTTTCCCAGTTTTTAAAATAACAGAATCCGCAATGCACAAGGCTTTGTTATTTTAGTTGCTGTTGCTCTAAATAGAGCAAACCCCAATTTAAATGGTTTCTCTTTATACGTCACGGCGAAAATAATTGGGAAACTTCAGTTCAGGAATACTCTATATTTTAAAAAAATACTCTCTACTGCACACTATTTCTAATTCATAGAGAACATCAAACCGACTTTGAAAGAGTATGCTCCTATTGCTACACGACTAAAGACGGATAAAAAGACTAGCAAGATTGGTAGTTTATTTATTGCGAGTTGCCTTAGGTGGTTTCCCGAAATAAATATACCAACCTTAACTAAAGCTTATGCAGAAAATAGAACAATCATAGTTTTTGATTTAAATTATAGTGTGGAGAGAATTGCCCTTTGATTACTGGGTACAATTGCATCCAATATAGCTTAGGATTTGATATTTTACTATATACAGAACGGTTGAAGATTTTTACCCATTAATTTATGCGCCAGCTATAAACAAAGCACCTTTTCTTGCAATATCCAGCTTTAAGGAGTGGGAATTTAATAACTTCCGGAGCTTAGGAGTGTGCACGATATAACTTCGTTAATTTCTTGTCTTTTTGTCCGTCTTCTCGGCAATTGCTCCTGCATTGCTCTATCTACACACATCCATGTGTTAGTTGAATACGAATAAAAATCCTGCGCCAGTTGACGAAGTTATTCCGTGCCCGTTCCTTATTAAATCCCCACATCTAATTCAGTATAAAACCAACTCGTAGAAATCCGCAACCGTGAGTTCGCGAACAAGTTCAGTTGATTCTACCAGCCTCTATAAACAATTCTACATTTGACTGTTATATCTCTTACATAACAACGATATTTTTCCTTGCCCTCAAATTCTCCCTCACAAGCGTCACAAACAACCTCACCTTTATCTAGTACTTCGCCAAGATTCCAGCCATAGGCTATATTTTTACAGATGAGATTGGCATATTTTTTATATCGATATCCAGTAGAGGCTTGTTTTATTGCAACGTCTTTGTCTTTACAGCCTGGTGTCGGTTTAAGGTTGTCAGTAATGGTTTTATATTCCCACTCACCTACATTTGCTGCAAATGTTTGACAGGTAAAGAAAAAAAGCAATGTAAATAAACAAAGTTTAATGTGTTTCATAGTGTCACCTATTTGTTGAGTTGCTCGGCAATATACCATTATCTTCTGCATTATAAAAAGTTTATAGTGTAAAAATCTATCTTTTTTGATTCATGTCATATTAAGGCATGTATTGGGATAATCAGCACCTCTATACTAAATTTCTTAGCGTGGGATTTTAATTTAACCTAGAGAAATCAATGTGGATGTAGTGAATGTCGATTATGGATGGCGAGTAGTAGAACAACTCAGGAGCATTTGTCGAGGAGCAATAATCTACCATAGACTGTGAAAACCAATGTCTTAATTACCGGCGCCCAACTGATTTTTCTAAGTTTAAGCTGCTATGCCGTGTAGGTTTTCTATGCTCGTGTAGCCTCCCTTTATTCCCTCATTCTTAAGATAATTAAGAAAAAACAAAACGCATAAACGATTAGTTCATTGTGATACAATCGGGTTGCCCTTTTATCAATGTAAAATTCCAAATTCAGGAAATTCAAATATGAAAAAAATAGCAAAAATTTTAGTGTTTTCGAGCATACTAATCTCTTCTTTAGCAAACGCAGAGGAATTTATTAGATTAGAGGACAATTCCAAAATTTTAGGTAGTTGGTTAGTAACGGCAGAAGCGGCTGCTTTACATAAAGAAAAAAAGGAAACCAATAATGTCTGGACTTTTGGAAATGATGGCTTTATGTCGGCAAAATCTCATGATCGTCGTTTCAGTAGCCGAAATGGCAATGCAATTAAAGTCACCTACGAAGTTGCAGATGGCGTAATAAGAAAACAGTTTCAACCAGGAAGATCTAAAACCGAAGACTGTAAAGTCGTTAAATTAAAAGGTAGGGAAATGATTTTGCATTGCGCATTTAATTACTTTTTTCTTACTAAGCAATAAGAACGAACGATACAGAAAACTGCCTGTAAGTAGAGAGCTTGATTGAAACGTTAAAACAATGCATGTTTTTTATATTGCACGGATAAATTAACAATTTTTCATTCCAGCTCTCTTCAACACTATCATTTAAAATGTTCTGATTTTAAATCTATAAATTCAAATTACTATCTCACCTTACTAACTGCATACCCAGCCCCACAAAAGACAATTACACTCGGCAAAACAGCCATCAACATCGGGTTAAATTCATAAATCAAGCCTAGATGTCCTGCAATTTTGTCAAATATATTAAAGGTCATTCCTATGATGATACCTATCATCATTCGCCCACCTGTTCCTACCCCTCGTTTAACAGCAACCACAAAGGGTATGGAAACCATCAGCATAACAAATGTCACTAAAGGGTTTACTAAGCGGCTCCAAAATGCCAATTCAAAGGATAAAGACTTCTGGTTATTCTGTTTGAGAAAATCAATATACATAAAAAGGTCAAACAGCGATAAATTTTCTGACTTTACAACCACAACATTGAGTAAATCAGGATCAATTGTGGTATCCCACTGTTTCTGATCTATAGTTCTGGAAAAGACCTGTTGCGAAGAAAGTTCCGATTGCCTGATACCTTTCATTTCCCATTGCTGGTTTCCTAGAAATGAGGCTTGTTTCACCTCACTAATTAAAGCCAAATGACCCTTATCATCAATTTCATAAAGAAAAATATCAGACAATTCCCCTTTGCTCTGAATTTTTCTGACATTAATAAACTGATTGTTTTCTCTTAACCATAATCCATATTTGGAATGTAAAATAAGTTTATTATTTTGTGCTTTAGTTTTTATCAATTGAGCGGTTCGCTCGGCTTCTGGTGCAATAAACTCACCAACAAACACGGCAAACACCACCAGAATGATACCCGCGCACATAACCGATTTAATCACCCATAAAACGGATAGTCCTGCGGCACGCATGGCAACAATTTCGCGATTGTTAGCCATAGCACCAACAACCAAAAGACTGCCTACCAATGCAGCTGAAGGAATCAATTCATAGATAACCCGGGGTGAGGTAAAAAACAGATATAAAACTATTTCCCTTAGCCCATATGAACCCGTTCCAATGTCTTTTAACTCATCACTAAAGGTAAATAAATTAAAAAGTGTTAACAAAAGCATTAAAGCTAGCAACGAACCTTTTAATACCTCTTTAACAATATAAACCATTAAAACACTCACGCGCCTCTCCATTGTGAAATTTTAATTGCAATCCACTCACTTCCATAAAAACGAATCAACAGTACACAACCCAGTAAAAGCAACAATAAATACACCCAAAAATAACCAAAGCTCGTGGGTATTATTTCATTAACTACCCAGCTATGACTGACTCGCTTTAAGTTGCCGTAAACAAAATAAATACCAAAAGCTACAAATAAGTTGCCATAAACACCACCCCGAGGTGAAAGCTTAGCTAAAGGAACTGCTAAAAAACTCAGGAAAAAAACCGCTAAGGGTACGGATAGCCTTTTTTGCATTTCCGCCACTTGTAACAAATTACTTGATAGCCATATTTCATCAGTTGGAAGACCCTCTAATTGTTGATTCAATTTTGTTGTTTTCTTTTCTAGGCGGATAGCATATTCCGTAAATTTTTCGATAATGAAATCCAGTTCACCTGGCACGCCCAAAACCCTTTCTCCTTCTTCAAGAACCAGATATAAACCGCCCGGCAAGTTTTTTATTTGACCATATTGTGCATTTATAATACTGAGTTTATCCTTCTCTCGTTTTTGCACGAAGACTTTATGCATGCGCTTGTTTTTATCTAACTCTTCGGTATAAAAAATCAATTCTCCATGGTTGTATTCACTAAATCGACCGGCTGCAATTCCTCTTAGGTCTGCAGCTTTTTGATCTTCATGGGTTATTGATTTTATTTTAGCTTCCGCCCAAGGCGTGGCAATCATTGATAGGCCAGATGCAACAATAATGAGGGGAAAAACAAATAAAAACACAGCGCGATAAATAACCGCAACTCCGCCACCTGCAGAGGCAACAGCAGCCATTTCCTGGTCTCTATACATGCGTCCTAAAACCATCAGGATGGCAATAAAAATGGAAGCCGGTAAAAATGTATTGATGGCTATAATTGTATTTAAACCCAGAATATTTAAAACCGTATCATTGGCAATATTTCCTTCGATAGCCTTGGCTAAAACCTTGATAAATTTCCGACTGACTATAATAATCACAATCACCGATAAAACGGCAAAGACGGTTTTGATTAAATCTTGCATAATCATCTTATCCAATACGGAAAAAAATCGATAAGATTTAATTTTTTCTTGTTTTTGTAACGCAATACTCAAGCGACTCACCTTGTAAAACTATGTATAATCATTCTCTAAAATAAAAGGTAGTAATTTGTATACTCTTCGTTCCTTTTGTCTCATTCCCTTTATATTCTCTCACAGATAACCGTATGGACTATTCTATAGAAAGCTTAGCTTTAGACAAACAACAAACTGATTGCATGATTGTTGGCATTTATGAAAACCAGCAATTAAGTGCATCCGCTGAAATAATTGACCAATTGAACCAAGGGATTATCTCTCATTTTCTAGAGCGAGGTGATAGTAAAGGTAAAAATTCAGAAGCTGTGCTTATCAACTACGTTCCTGATAGCAATATATCGCGTATCTTGCTGGTGGGTTTTGGAGAAAGAGAAAAACTTACGCCCAAACTATTTCGCAAAGCACTCGGGTCTGCTATTTCAACAATTAAAGCTTCAAAAATCAAATCAGCAACCTGTACTTTTCTTGATATTGCAGTGAAAGACAGCGATGAGCAATGGAAAACCCGCCAAATCATTGAAGTATTTAACGATGCGATTTATCAATATCATGAAACAAAGAGCATTAAGGGACCGAGTGCTGAGTTGGAATCAATTAAAATTTATGCAACTGATGAAGTTAAATCACAAGCAGAATCAGGATTGCAACATGGATTAGCCATTTCTAAAGGCGTAGAGTTAACAAAATTTCTTGCGGATCTACCAGGGAATATCTGTACACCAAGCTATCTTGCTGATCAAGCACAAACGCTGGCAAACAATGCCGATAAAATAGACGTAGAAATTCTGGAAGAAAGTGATATGGAAGCGCTAGGAATGGGATCATTTCTTTCTGTTTCTCGTGGGAGCCGTCAACCTGCCAAATTGATTGTGATAAATTATCAAGGTGGAGTTAAAAATAGTAAGCCGATAGTCCTTGTTGGCAAAGGTTTAACTTTTGATGCAGGGGGTATTTCTTTAAAACCAGGTGCCGGCATGGATGAAATGAAGTACGATATGTGTGGTGGTGCAAGCGTTTTAGGCACTCTGCAAGCGGCAGCAGATATGGATTTAAAACTCAATATTATCGGTATCATCCCTTCTTCAGAAAACATGCCTGATGGTGATGCAAGCAAACCAGGTGATGTATTAACCAGCATGTCTGGACTCACTATTGAAGTCTTGAATACCGATGCAGAAGGCCGATTGATTCTTTGCGATGCTTTAACCTATGCAAAAAAATTCGATCCTGAAGTAGTCATTGATTTAGCCACGCTAACAGGTGCCTGTTTAGTTGCATTAGGCAGAGTGCCTAGCGGAATTTTAGGCAATGATGATGCGCTTTGTGATGATTTAATCAATGCTAGCGAAACAGCCTGCGATAGTCTTTGGCGTCTGCCTTTATGGGAAGAATATCATGAGCTATTAAAGTCTAATTTTGCCGATTTGGCTAATATAGGCGGACGTGACGCAGGCACTATAACTGCCGCTTGTTTCCTTTCCCGTTTTACAGAAGACTATCGCTGGGCTCATTTAGACATTGCCGGCACAGCTTGGCGAACTGGTGCTAAAAAAGGGGCAACTGGCCGTCCTGTTCCTTTATTAAGTCAATACCTGATTGATAGGTCAAATGCCTGAAGTTAGTATTTATCTACTCTCTTCTCAATCAGAACAACAACGATTTTTGTTTGCTTGTAAATTAATTGAAAAAGCCTTTCGTTGTCAACAATTTTGTTATGTCTATACGGATACAAGCTGGCAATGCCAACAACTAGATAATCAACTGTGGAGTTTTAGAGAGGGTAGTTTTGTGCCCCATCAAATTTATGATGGAAGCACACCGGAATATGAAAAGACCACGTTAATTGGCACACAATCTGCCCCAGAAAAATGGCAAAAGCTAATCATTAATTTATCATCCAAAATGCCTGATAATTTTTTGCATACTGATCGAATTTTGGAAATTCTGGATAATAATGAGGCAATCAAGCAGTCGGGTAGACAACGTTTTCGACAATACAAACAAGCAGGATTAGATATTACTACGCATAATATATAATTTTATGCGTCTCAAAATTGACTTGTATATTTATGTATCGGAAAAACAAAGTTTTCTTAATAAATTGCTTTAACTAATTTTC
>CAYNRB010000147.1:0-8146 GCA_964399475.1 uncultured Methylomarinum sp. | reverse complement strand
CTTATTAACTGACAGCAAGAACAATTAACCCAATAGCCTCAATTATTTCAACCATAGCGCCCGCAGTATCCCCAGTCATTCCTCCCAGTCTTTGCATAACAAAATATCCCAGTAATAAAAAAACCAGCATGGTAATAAATATCAGTATTACGCCTTTAAGTCCAACAAGCAGAATAATAAACCCCATAGAAATAAGAAAAACCGATTGAGCGATAGAACGAGGGAAATGTCGCTTTATCACAGAACCTAATCCAGCTTCCCTGACATAGGGAATGCTGATGAATAATAAAATCAAGAATGCTCTGGCTAAAACCGGTATTAATAATATGGAAATAGCTAATGAACTTGGCGACTGACTTAATTGGGACAGTGCAACGTATTTAAGTAGAAGAACACTGAAAACTGCAGTAACGCCAACTGGGCCGCAGCTAGGATCTTTCATAATATCGAGCGTTTTCTTTGGATCACCCAGTCCCCCCACCCAAGCATCGGCTGTATCAGCCAATCCATCTATATGTAATGCACCAGTGATTATGATCCAGATCACTAGAAGTACTGCCGCCAGAATGTTGGAGGGAAGTAGACTAGAAAAAAATATTGCTATAAAGGCTAAAAGACCACCAATGACTAAACCAGCAACTGGATAATAAACTAAAGAATAACCTAAATCCTTATCCTCGATAGAATCATGTCGTGGAACAGGGATTCGAGTTAGAAATTGCAAGGCTAAAAAAAAAGGACGTAAGGCCATCTGCTACTAGTACTCCTACAATGTTAATTTGATAGCTAAAAACACAAGTAAAATGTGAATTTAATTTTGTTGTTTGTCTAATTCTACTTATGCGTATTCGTAGGGAAACGCTTGATTGCGCTTTCCTTTTTTTCTAGGGGTGAAAATCCCTAAATTAGCGTAATAGAATTAAAAATATTGTACTTGAATGCCTGAAAAACAAAAAGCTTAGAAGCATCGTGCCACCCCCCCTTACAATAATTGTGCTAGACTTATCATCAGCATGTTTCTATACACTGGTTTTGCTAAAACAAAAGTTTAATTGAAATGTTTTAAAGGAATAGCATACTTTTTGATTTTTCATAACCCCCATATAATGACGTGTTTTTTTTATAACAATTACCATTGAGGTTTGCTACATGAATTTATTTAAAAGTATTATCGTTACTCTCACCTTAGCATTTTCTTTAGGATTTCTTCCTACTACGGTGTTTGCCGCCGCACCTACTTCTCCTGCTGAAGCTAAAGCAAGTATTAATTTAGTTATTGGCCATGCTAGCGAGGCAGTTAAATCAATTGAGGCTGGAGAAGATGAAAATTCGATTCGAGTTCATATCAAGGCAGCATTAAGAGAGTGTAAAAAGATCACTGGTGCAGAACAGTTAGAAAAAAAGCGTCTAAAAGTTAGCCGCTTATTTAAAAAAGCCAGAACAGCACTTAAGAAAGGTGATAGAGATAAAGCCAAAGACTATTTGATTGATGCAGAGAAAAAGTTTGAAATATTGAAGGAATATCTTTAATAGCTTTGCTAAACAGGAGGTTTTTTGATCCTTTATTAAATGTTTTTGTTTGAACTCTTAAATAAATCCAAATAACTAAAGAAAATCAATAATTCTTCATGCATAAATACTCCTGCTTTTTGTAGCAAATTTCGTAATGAGTCAGGTATAATGTTGCGAGAATATGTCTACAACAACGATTATCATAATATGGAAGTGGGGGTATTAGCTTACGATTTTGACTTGCCTTTTGACTTCATAGTTGAATGAAAATGGATAAAAAGGCAAGCTCTAGAACATATAATTTTTTCTTTTCCGCTCCAAAACACTAGGAATCATCTGTCGCTTTAGCTAAAGCCAGCAAATCTTGAAGTGACTGCGAATATTCTTCTTCAGAATCTGCTCTGACAGTTGCATGCGCCACTTTTCGTCCTTTTCTAGGAGATTTATCATAACAATGCAAATGAACATTAGGTATTTTCAATATTTGTTCATCTGTTGGTAAGCCGCCAATAAAATTCACCATACCTGTATACCCACGCGCTTTGGTGGATCCTAAAGGCAAGTCTAAAATAGCCCGTAAATGATTTTCAAATTGGCTGGTTTCTGAACCCTCTATTGTCCAATGGCCTGAATTATGTACTCTAGGGGCAAATTCATTGGCTAATAACTGCCCATTTGAAGCAAATAATTCCAATGCAACAACGCCTACATAATTCAGTTCTTCTAATAAACTGACAACATAATCTTCGGCTTGTTGTTGCTGGGAATCATTAATGCAACATTCTGCGACTCTTAAAATTCCCTTTTCATGTGTATTCTCAGATAAGGGATAAAAAACCACTTCGCCTCCTGGTCGTCTGGCGGCAATGATTGAAACTTCTCTTTGAAAAGGAACAAACTGTTCAACGATAGAGGGTACATCTTGCATTAATTCCCAAGCTTTAGTTAACTGTGTCGCTGTTTTTAAAACAACTTGTCCTTTTCCGTCATAGCCCATTCTTCGGCTTTTTAAAATCGCAGGATAACCAATATCTTCCATTGCCATTTTTAATTCTTCTAAATTTTTCACAGCAGCAAATTCAGCAGTAGGAATATTCAGCTGATGAAAAAAGTTTTTTTCCTGTAAACGATCTTGAGCAATAGCAAGCGCATTCGGTGCAGGATAAACACGAGTATGCTCTGCTAGAAATTTTGCGACTTCAGCAGGTACATTTTCAAATTCATAGGTTACAACATCGACTGTTTCAGCAAGCTTAGCTAATAAAGCCTGATCGTCATATTGACCGTGTAAATGTATTCCTAGTCCAGTTGCCCCAGCCTTTTCACTAGGATCTAAAATAGTAAAATCCAATCCTAACGGATAGCCCGCTAAAGCCAGCATGCGTGCAAGCTGTCCCCCACCCAAGATTCCGACATTCATTAAATCACCTCACGAGGGTCAGGATTGGCATTGACTTTATCTGTTTGATTCTGTCGATATGTATTAACTGCATCACGATATTCCGAGTGTTTATTACTGATAATTGCAGCTGCTAATAAAGCCGCATTAATTGCACCTGCTCGTCCAATAGCAAGCGTGCCCACTGGAATTCCCGCAGGCATTTGTACAATAGATAAAAGAGAATCCATACCATTTAAGGCTTTAGATTGAACAGGAACGCCTAATACGGGTATTGCTGTTTTAGCCGCTGTCATACCTGGAAGATGAGCAGCCCCTCCTGCACCGGCAATAATAACTTCAAGTCCTTTGGATTCTGCTGTTTCAGCATAATTAAATAGCTTATCTGGCGTTCGGTGAGCAGAAACAACCTCTACTTCATAGGGAATGTTAAGTTGCTTTAGGGTTTCTTCAGCATGCATCATGGTGTCCCAGTCTGATGTAGACCCCATAATAATGCCAATTAATGCTTTCATGCATAAGCTCCTGTTATCAGAAAAACCAGTATAAGAAATCAGTATTAAGGTATGGAAAATTAAAACTTCCAAATAGGTTAAATTGATTCGCTTTGATTAAAAATAAATAATTATCTCATATATGTATTTAATATTTTAAAAGATAGCTATCTAAGCTATTTTTGTAAAATAACTAAATAAATCTAGGCAAGCACATTTTGTTTTAGATGAACACAAAGACTCCACGCAAAAAATTGGGTGATATTCGAGACCTTCCTAGGCTATCAAGACTCCCTTTGTTAGGGAACATGCTACACTCAAACCTAATAATTTACATAAAACACTTGAACAATGGTCAGACCAGTTTGGTTTTGTTTATAGATTCAGTATTGCTAATAATCAGATTCTGGCTATTTCAGATTCCAAGCTTATCAATCAAACCTTGAAGGCCAGGCTAGAAAGATATCGTCGCTTATCTACTATGGATAGTATCCTTCGAGAGATGGGTATTAATGGTGTTTTTTCAGCAGAAGGTGAAAACTGGAAAAGGCAACGCCGTGTAGCCATGCAAGCCCTCAGTACTGAAAACCTACGAAATTATTGTATGATAATTGCTGAAATTACTCCGCGATAAAAAAAGCTGGGATCAGAGAGTAATTGATGGACAATCGACTGAAATACAAAAAGACTTGATGAGTTATACCATTGATATCACAACCCACTTAGAATTTGGATATGATGGAAATACCTTAGAACAAGAAAATAATCTCATTCAACAACATCTTGAAAAAATAATTTCCAATGATCAATCAGCGGATTAACAGCCCATTTCCATATTGGCGCATTTTGAAACTGCCTTCAGATCACTCATTAGACAAGGCTTTAGTCGCCATTTATAAAGAAATAACTGCTATTATTGAGCAATGTAAAACACGTTTAAAAATCCAAACTGATTTGGCAAAACAGCCTAGCAATTTTTTGGAAGCTATGCTCATCGCTCAACAAAGTGAAGAAATTGAATTTAGTGATGAAGAAATATTCAGCAACACATCTAATGATGTTACTAGCCGGAGAAGATACAACTGCTATTACTCTGGCCTGGATGATACATTTTATGGCAGAATACCCCGAAGTCCAGAATAATATGCAATAAGAAGCGGATACTATTTTGGCTGATAAGAATGGGTTAGACCAATTTGAGGATACCGTCCGCTTTTGAGACAATGCGCTTGAAATCGGTTGCACCGTTAATTTTTTTAGAAGCATTAAAAGATAATCAGCTAAATGGAATACATGTACCAGCAGGAACGCCATTATTTCTATTAACACGACACTGTGCACTGCAAGATAACTTTTACTGATGCAAAGCCAGAACGATGGATAGATAAAGTGGGGGAAGACACTCCCTGTCATGACACAAATGCTTTCATACTTTTTGGCGCTGGCTCACGATTTTTTCCAGGTAGAAGCTTAGCATTATTAGAAATAAAAATGTTGATGGCTATGCTCTGTAAAAACTTTTCTATTACTATACTTCGCGCGGTCATAGTTGCGGAATTTATAGCGTGTTGATTTTTGTCGATAGCAAGGCGCTGAAACGGGTGCATAGCAAGTTATGCAACTGTTTTTGCAACGCAGTCTATCGGCAAAACCCGACCGCTAGAAATCCGCAATCGTGACCGTGCGAAGTATAAAACCAAGGGCAACCCAATTGTCGAAGAAAATTTTTCATTTACAATGAACCCCACAAATTTATTCGTAGATTTTATCCGGCGAGATTGATTTTTTGTCGATAACTAAACACTGGCTCTAAGAGGTATTAAATGAGTGACGCAAAATTTACTATCGGACAAATAGTTCAGCACCAACTATTTTATTACCGAGGGGTAGTTATTGATGTTGATTACAAGTTTCTGGGCAGTGAAGAATGGTATGAAAATGTTGCTCGCAGTCATCCTCCTAAAAATCAGCCCTGGTATCATGTATTAGTCGATAATGCCGTTCATCAGACCTATGTTGCTGAACGTAATCTTGAATCCAGTGTAGAACAAAAATCCATTCATCACCCTTTGCTGAATTATTATTTCAATGAAATGAAAGAAGGTTATTACCAACCCAAAATTCGACACAACTAAAAATTTTCTATTCTTCTTGCGGTTACGGTTGGTTGCGGAATTTATTTCTCGCTCATTCCTTAGTTTTTCTTAAATACAACTGACTGTTTTGTAGCCTTGATGGAACGGAGTGGAATCAAGGTTTAGAATAATAATGTCTTGATTCCGTTTTACTGCATCAAGGCTACATATACTTCGCACGGTCACGGTTGCGGATTTCTAGCGGTCGGTTTTGCCGATAGACTGCGTTGCTGAAACAGTTGCGTAGCTTGCTATCCGCCCGTTTCAGCGCCTTGCTATCGACAAAAACCAACTCGCTAACAATTCCGCAACCGTGACCGTGCGAAGTATATCCAGGCTAGTGACATTTAACAGTCACCAATTCATTCCAGTCAGTCGTATATCGAGGGGATGCACGTTCAATAGAGGTTCGCCAATTAGCATTAATGTCTATTGCGCTTAAGCTAATTGCTTTAGGAAAGCGCTGGTTGATTTTATCAATCGTTGACATTAGCTCGTTGCTGTTGTTCTGTTCAGAAAAGCTGAATAAATCGCTTTGATTAGGAATAGAAGCAGCTTGAATATGGCCTAATTGCACACCACATTTTTGATAGCGATAACCCAGTTTATAAATGTCTTTCAATAATCGTTTTGCTGTAGAGATAATTTGTCTTGTATCGCTAGTAGCCTGAGGTAGCTGGGTATGTATTGAACGTTGGTATTGTGGTTCATTGGAGTTATAAGGATTAGTTCTAATAAAGACAGTGATAGAGCCGGTTACCGAACCTTGTTTGCGTAATTTTTCCGCCGCTCTGCTGCAAAAACTGGCTAGGGCTTTAGATAATTCCTGGTAATCAGTTAAGCGGCGTTTAAAGCTGCGCGAACAGACAATTTGCTGTTTGTCGGGCGTGATTTCCTCCAGAGATAAACAAGCAATACCATTTAATTCCATGACTGTTCTGGCTACGACAATATTGAATTGAGCCTGTATCAACTCAACAGGTTGCATGGCTAAATCATAAGCCGTATTAATGTTCATTAACTGGAGTCGTTTAGTGGTTTGGCGACCAATTCCCCAGATTTCATTAATAGGTACCAAACGCATTAATTTATTTCTGCGAGTGGAATCAGATAAATCTAATACGCCACCCGTTTTCTTCCATTTCTTAGCGGCATAATTAGCCAGCTTGGCTAATGTTTTAGTCGGTCCCATACCGACACAAACAGGAATTCCAGTAGTCCGTTGAACGGCCTGTTTTATTAGCTTGGCATAAGCGAAAGAGTTATTTGAGCAAACATCAGTTAAATCTAAAAATGATTCATCAATTGAATAGACTTCAAAATGGGGTGAAAAGCTTTCTAAACACTGCATGACGCGGCTAGACATATCCGCATACAGTGTATAATTGGATGAAAATAGTTTAATGCGATGACGATTAATCAAATGTTGTACCTGATAAACCGGAGTCGCCATTTTAATGCCTAAGTCTTTAACTTCCTGACTGCGCGCGACAATACAACCATCATTATTACTCAGTACTGCAACAGGTTTATGGATCAGGTCAGGGCGAAAAACCCGTTCACAACTGACATAGAAATTATTACAGTCTACTAGAGCTAAAAGAGCTGACATGATTAAAGCGCGTGAATGACATTAGTCACAACACCCCAAATAATCAGCTCAACGTCTTCGTGCATAATAATATCTGAGTATGCTGGATTTTCAGCACCTAAAACAATTTCACTGCCCATTTTTTTTAAACGTTTAACGGTTAACTCACCATCCAAGGCGCAAATCACTACTTTTCCAACAACGGGATCAATTGAACGATCAACGACTAATATATCATTCGGATGAATGCCTGCACCCAGCATGGATTCACCTTCTGCACGTACAAAAAAGGTAGCGGCTGGTTTTTGAATCAACAAGTCATTCAGGTCTAAGGTTTTTTCAATAGAATCATCCGCAGGCGAAGGGAAACCCGCAGCTACCTTGCCGGAAAATAAAGGAATCATGAGTTGTGATGGAGATGTTGAGGGTAAAGAAATAACACTGGAGTCTTTAAATAATTGCTGGCGTTGACTTAGCATGGTTTTAACTTCAGGAATCATACTTTCCGGAATGCGTATAGCTTGAGTGGATTCTCCATACACTGAAGAGCCTTTTTTACGCCCAGCACCTGGGCGAGCACCGCCGCGTTTAGGTTGGTTTTTATCTGACATAAGAAAAGACTGAAGAACTAATAAAAGAAAAGTGTACAGTATTCTTGTTGGAATAATCAAGCTATTATTTTTTGTTCAGAAAAATTATCTTGAATATTAATCAACCTGTTCCCCAAGGAATTTTTTTAAGGATAAATGTTAGACTATTAGTCGTTAGACAGCTCATTATATTTGATGATACGTGATAAAACTTCGAGGTTTCTGTGACGCTTAAATTCAAAGATTACTTTTCTGAAAATTCAGAAGAATATAATAAGTTTCGACCAACCTATCCCGCAGAATTATTCATTTATTTGGCTTCAGTTTCTAAGCAACATCAAAAAGCTTGGGACTGTGCTACAGGCACGGGACAATCTGCAATATCGCTATCCGATTATTACACAATGGTTATTGCCACTGATGCG
>CAYNRB010000146.1:0-8161 GCA_964399475.1 uncultured Methylomarinum sp. | reverse complement strand
AAAAAATAAATAACTGATTCATTCTAACTTGGCCAAGATCTTAATTAGACTAAACTTGCATTGCATCACTTCAATTCATACAATTCAAGTATGTCGCCAATTAACGACTCAAAAAAACCCTATTAATCACGAATAATTCACGAATTTTTTTGCACATATGATTCAGAATATTAGTATATTATTCAATTACAAAACTAAAAATCTACTGGGAAAATGGAATCAGCCAAACATTAATTTGTACTTCACACACTCAACGCTGGAATTTTTTTAGCTAATCAACTTTTCAATATTAAACAGTCACTTAGAAGAAACTATGATTTTTCTTTGTCCAAACATATTGTGACTCATAACAATGCAATTTACACTTGATCGTTCTATGAAATTAGACTAATAACAAAATTATCCTTTCATTTTTCAGCATATTTTAAATGCTAACAATATATTAATTGTCGTTGCAAAAAATATTTCACATACCTTTCATCATTAACAGACACTCCAATTACAACCATATGTCGGGAAATTGAGACAAGCAGAAACAAATTCTATAGAGTTTACCTATAAAAAACGAAGAAAATTCCCATACACCTTTTATAAAGCTTGTAACTAAAGCATTCATGACGCTATGGCATACTAAATGCTTTAAATTATTTCGAATTAAAGTGTATTCAGTCATGTTTTCGGTTTTCTATTTACTGGTTTTATTGATAGATTTTTAGCTTGATATTTTGATCTTAAAAACAGCTCAATATAAAAACCAAAAACATGTCCTTACAAAATATATTCAATTAATATTCGACTATATAAGGAGCAATTGTGAAAAACTTAATTATTATTTTATCCATAGCTTCACTTACAACCTCAGTACAGGCTGAAAAGAATCTAGATATTTTTGAATTAAATCAAGAAATCAATTCATTGGCCGCACAATATGAATTGAGTACGCCCTGGGAAATTGTTTTGACAGGTTCAGGCACCAACTTATGGGAAACCTTGGATACAAACAAAGATGGCCTAATTAGCAAAGTGGAATCTTCTTTATCTGAGGAAGTGTTTAATAGTTGGGCTAGACTTGATGTTAATCATGACGAAAAACTCAACCCAGAAGAGTTTTCACGGATTTTCCCATTAAATAACTAACCTCATCAAAATTAAACTATACTTCGTGCGGTCATTGCGGAATGGTTTTTGTCGATAGAAAGACACTGAAACGAGCACATAGCAGCCATGCATCTGTTTCAGAAACTCAGTCTATCGACAAAAACAGACCGCTAGAAATTCGCAACTAAGGGAAATGTAAATAGCTTATATGTTTGACCTGATATATTCTCCTCAAACTCGTTAACCCAAAATTCACCTGCCTATAAGATAAACTTATTTGTTAGTGTCTTTTACTATAAAGATCAATTCATGATTACATACAAGGATGCTTAAAATAGACTTGAAAAAAAAGATATTAGATCACTAAAGTTTATACGATTTTTCTACCAAAAGACAAGAAAATTATAGACATGAATGAAACATAAAATTGATAATACATACTATTATCAATTACTTGACCAAAAAAAATATTTTTAACTTGTAGATTTAATAGTCAGAAATATATAAAACACATGTCTTTCTTCAGAACTATGACAAAGAATTGAACTATATGCCCTCAGCACAATTTTTATAAGTTAACAAACATCAAAAATTAAAGAAAGCGCACAAAAAACTTGAGTCTACAAAACCCTTTTTGTCTGTTTGGCTCGATCACAAACTCAATTTTCAAATAGACTTTTGAATTTTTTTCTTTACACCCATTTTATTTAAATATCGCTTCATTAAGGAGATATTCCATGCAACATTTGAATTTACTACTGCCAAGAAAGCTTTTTATAACTTTCTTTCTTGGGTTGCTTTTTTTTAGTATTTCCCCGCCCTCTTTTGCCGCAGGAACTAGTGGTAATACAAAACTGAAAATTAATTTCCCTGGACTTAAAAGTGTTCATACAGAAATCAGGTCTAGCGATGGTATTGCAGGTTCTGCAAACGGAAAATTAGTAAAAAAATCGAATTGGAAAAACAATAGTACAACAGTCACCGTACCTAAAGGAAAATATGATCTAGTCATTAAAAAAGGGGGGGGGAAACTAATTCTAGATAATGTTAACTGTAGCTCCAGCACATGCAATGTTAATAATATCGTTGCAAACCTGAGTGTTAACTTTGCCGGATTAAAGAACGTACATTCATCGGTTCATCTGCCTGATGGCTCAACGGGTAAGGCAACTGGAAAAGAAATCAACAAAAAGAACTGGCAGAATAATAAGGCTGTAATCCCCCTACTAAGACAAATTGTTGATCTCAAAGTACGAAAAGGTGCTGGCGAAATTGTGGTAGACGCTATTGATTGCCGCTCAGAAAAATGTTCGTCTGGCGATTTAACTGCCAATCTTACTGTAAAGTTCCCGGGTTTAAAAAGTGTACATACCTCGGTTCGGGTAGCAGACAAAGTTTTCAATGAAGCTTCTGGTAAAGAGGTGACCAAAAAGAATTGGCAGAATAACCAGGCCAAAATCATTGTCTTAAAAAACGAATATGACCTTATCATCAAACTGGGATCATCATCACTTATTATTGATGATGTCGATTGTCTTTCTGGAACCTGTCTTGTAGATAATTTACAAAGCACCTTAACAGTGGAATTTCCTGGTTTAAAAGGTGTTCATACTTCGGTACGACAATCAGACAATACGCCAAACAGTGCTTCTGGCAAGGAAGTCACTAAAAAGAACTGGCAAGATAACAAGGCTGTAATTTCATTATTTTCGGGTACTTATGACTTAGTAATAAGAAAAGGTAATGATACGCTGATTGTGGATGATATTTCCTGTATCCGTGGTAGCTGTCTGGTTAAAAACATTACCGCTAAGATGGAAGTTAATTTCCCAGGTTTAGATGCAATTCATACTTCGATTTTTCCGCCTGATGGCACTGCCAACTCGGTATCCGGAAAAAAGATTACCCATAAAAACTGGCAAAAAGACCAAGTTATATTAACCGTATTTAAAAAAACCTATGATGTCAGCATTAAACGCAAAAAATCAGCACCTATCATTAAAGATGGTGTTGATTGTAGTAGCGGTCAATGTAAAATTAGTAACCTGGTTGCCAAACTGACCGTTAACTTTCCTCGCATGAAGGGAGTTCATACATCCGTACGACAGCCCGATAACGAACCAGGTAAAGCTGATGGTGCAGAATTTAATAAAAAGAACTGGCAAAAAGATCAGGTTGAAATTACTGTCATGCGACAAAAATATGATCTCAAAATAAAGACTAATAATTCCGACCCTATTATTATTGACAATTTAGACTGCACTTCTGGCGCTTGTAATGTTGACCAAATCACCACGTCTTTAACTGTAAAATTTCCTGGGATGACAAGCGTTCATACTTCTGCTTTTATTCCTGATGGCAAAAAGGGACAAGTAGCAGAAAAACAGGCTTTTAAACTTAACGGGCAAAAAGAACAAGCCGTATTAACTGTCTTTAAACAAAAATTTGATGTATCTGTACGTAGAGGCAAATCAAACGCAATAATTATTGATGATGTCGACTGTACAAAAGGCCCTTGTTTAGTTGATAACATCATCGCTACGCTGACTGTCAATTTTCCTGGCTTGAAATCAACACATACTTCAGTGCGTATTCCCGATAAAGTAGCTGGAAAGGCTGATGGTAATGAGGTTACCAAGAAAAACTGGCAAAAAGAAAAGGCCATCATTACCGTATTCAGACAAATTTATGATATCCGAGTAAAAAATGGGGATCTTACCAAGATAATCGACAATGTCGATTGCTTATCGGGTACTTGTAATGTCACCGATTTAGTTTCTGTCTTAAGCATTCAATTTCCTGGTTTGCAAAGCGTGCATTCATCCGCCCATATTCCCGATGGCAAAAATAATACGGTAACGGGCAAACAAGTAGCAAAATCTAATTGGAAAACACACCAGACTATTATTACGTTATTACGTGAAACCTATGATGTTAAAGTAAAGCATATTGTTGAAAGTATTTTTGATAACGTAGATTGTACCGGACCCAGCTGTAATGTTTTAATTACAGGTAATGTTCAGACTACTCTGATCAATGGTGATTTAAATATTCCGATAGCAGATAAATCATTAACGGCTTATGAAAAATTAGCGGATGGAAAATTAAAAAAAGTAACCAAGGGGAAAACCACAGCAAAAGGAAAAGTAAATTTTACTCTTGAAGGCATCAAATCCGGAAAAGTCTATGTGCTTAAAACTTATAATCCATTAGGTAACAAAAAATCATTTTTTAGTACATTCATTACCCAGGAAGGTGCACATCAATTTATAGTGACTAAAGATGGTCAAAACAGTCTAGATCTGACACCGCCTGTAATTGCCATTACTTCACCACAACAAGCTGATAAAGTTTCTGGTCTTGGCTTTAAGGTACTAGGAACGGCTACTGATAATCGTCAGATTGATCGTATTGAACTCACTGTTATTGATCCAGTAAAAGGATCTAACCTGATTAATGGGATTTATGATGCCGCTACCAATTCATGGTCGGCAGATATCCCGAGTTCAATGATCACTTTGAATAATGACATTGTTCTTACAGCCACGGCATTTGACCTGGCTCAAAGTCAAAACAGCTCAACCATCACCGTTAATATAGTAGAAGACACTGAAGGCCCAATAGTCACTTTCTCATCGCATCTGGATAATGATCAGGTTCCAGTGACGGGTTTTCTTCTTTCAGGCACAGTGACTGACTTAACAGGCGTAGCAACGCTTAAAGCCACACTAGTTGACACCACTCTGGGTCAAACCATCAATAATCAGGACGTTGATTTCTCTGTCAACAATGGCGTATGGACACTGGTGGTCAATAATGGGGTCATAACAGTCGGCGAAACCGTTGGCATTACCTTAAATGCTACCGATACAATCGGAAATGCAGGCTTCAACACTATTCAGTTAAGCGTCGTTGCCGTAAATTTCAGCAATTCACAAATGATTAACAGAATAACTTTTGGTGCTACACCCGCATTGATACAGGAGGTAAATACAATCGGAGCTTCAAGTTTTCTTGAACAGCAATTATCACCAGTCAGTATTGACGATAGTGCATTTACCAGCTTACTGACTATCAATTTACCTTCCACTAAAGAAGAGTTGCAAGAGTGGACTGTAATGCACATGGCCTATAGTAAAAGACAGTTATTAGAAGTCATGACTTGGTTTTGGGATAACCATTTCAACACCGACATTAACACCAAACGTAATAATGCCCAAGGTGTAGAACTAAGTAACTCAGTAGCCTTTGAATTACTCGAAAATCAAAACTTTCGAGCTAATGCTTTAGGTAATTTCCGTGACTTATTGGGAATCAGTGCCAAAAGTTCGGCCATGTTGATTTATCTGGACAGCATTAGCAATGTTGCCGGTGATTCTAACGAAAATTATCCAAGGGAGGTGTATGAACTACATACCATGGGTGTTAACGGCGGATACACGGATAAAGATGTTGAAAACGGAGCGGAAATATTTACTGGCTGGCATATCAATAATAACAGCTTCTTTTTTGACAATAACCTTCATACCGTAGGTTCCTATCAGATATTTGAAGGGACTCCGGAAGAAGTAACCATTGCTCAAGGCGGTGTGATACAAGGCGAACAATTACTGGATGCTTTGGCGACCCACCCTTCTACAGCAAACTTTATCTGTAGCAAATTGATCACCCTATTTGTAAACGATACACCACCAAGTTCATTAGTCAGCCGTTGCACACTTGAATTCATCAATTTTGCATCAGCCAATGATCAAATTGAACGTGTGGTGCGATTGATTATGCAATCGGTTGAATTCAATGATATTGCAAATTATCGCAGTAAAATTAAAACACCCGTTGAATTCGTAGTTGGTGCGGTTCGGAACCTGAATGCCACATCCAATGGCGTCGATTTGGTACCTGCTATCAGAGCAATGGGAATTCGTTTATATGAATACCCAGTTCCCACAGGCTTTTCAGAAATTGGTGCAGACTGGATTAACGCCAGTTTATTGATAGAACGTATTAAATGGGTTAATAGCTTTGTTAGAAATGGATCATCAACCAATGTGAGTTCCAGTAATCCATTAGTTTTCTATCCTAATAATGGCTTTGAAACTGCCGTTGGTATTACAGGCTTTCTGTTTGATTTAACAGTCGGAGATGATTTTACCCAGTTATCACTTGACAATGCCTTAAATATTTTAGGTAATAATTTTGACATCACACTTCCAGGCGCTGAAATGCAATTACGCCAAATGAATGGAAATGTAATGAGTTATCCACACTATCAATTCCAGTAACAGACCTTAGGAGAATAATCATGAACAGAAGAAATTTCATAAAAGGTGCATTAGGAACAGGACTGGTTACTGCGGGTAGCTGTGTTTTCCGCGTCCCTCTGATCTCATCAGCTAAAGCTACACCAGTCAATTCACCCACTCTTGTGGTACTGTTTCAACGCGGAGGCTGTGATGGATTAAACACCGTAGTTCCTTATGGAGATAGCGATTATTATAATTTGCGCCCCACTATTGGAATACCAGCACCAGGCTCGGGTGGCGCAAACTCGGCGTTAGATCTGGATGGTTTCTTTGGCTTGCATCCCAGCATGGCTTCTTTAATGCCAATCTTTAATGCTCAGAATATGGCAATTTTGCCAACTGTGCATTATCCAGATCCATCGCGTTCTCATTTTGATAGCCAAAATTTTATCGAAAGTGGAATTTCCAGACAAAATCTGGGAGGAGCCGATATTGATAATCTGGATGGCTGGTTAAACCGTCATTTACAAGTTGCTGGGGTAAATTCATTGCCTTTACCAGCCGTCGGGTTTGGTAGCGGATTAGCCCAGTCATTACGTGGCAATATACCGGTACAGTCATTTTCCTTTATTAACTCTTTCAATCTAGGTTTAACCGGTTCAAATGAGCAACAATTAATCAATAGTGTTTTACCTATTTATCAGGAACCACCCTCCCCTCTAAGCTCCTATAGACAACTAGTGCATCAGTTCGGACAAACACTCTTTGGAAATTTGGATGCGGTAAGCAATATTGATACCTCATCTTATAGTCCTGCAAACGGAGCTATTTATCCGAGTGGTTCGTTTAGTCGACGCTTGAAAGAAACCGCACAATTGATTAAAGATCCTAATAATGGGTTAGAGATTGTAACGATTGATACAGGTGGCTATGACACGCATAGTAGCCAAGGTGCCGGAGAACCAACAGGTCGATTATCAAGACGACTAGCGGAATTTTCTGGAGGTATTTCTGCTTTGGTGACCGATCTTGGCAGCAAAATGGATGATGTGATTATTCTGACCATGACAGAATTTGGTCGTACCGCTCAAGAAAATGGAAGTGCCGGAACCGATCATGGTAATGCCACTTCTTGGTTTGCCGTGGGTAACAAAATACAAGGCGGTGTCTATCTCAATGGTCAATGGCCTGGATTGGCTGATGCTAATCTGTATAAAGGCCGCTATCTCGCATCTACCGTTGATTACCGAGATATTTTAGGGGATATATTATTCAATCATCTGGGACATTCTGTCGCTAATGTCTCCAGTTTGTTACCCGGACATACTTATCAAAGCTTGAACCTGGTTTCGCCTTGATGAATTTTATGGGTCTATGACGAATTAAGTGGACTAATACTGTAGAATATTCCAATTTTACAGACAAAACCAGATGAATAGTAACGAAATATTTACACTTGCTTTAGGCTTTTCAGAACCCTGGATTATTTCTAATGTTGAAATCCAGACTGATGACAATTCAGTCAAAGAGCTTCATATTCATCTTAGCTTTAAACGAGGTAGCAAATTTGAAGATGAAGCGGGAGTAAAATGTCCTGTCCACGACACACAAGCAAAAACCTGGCGACATCTGAATTTTTCAGATCATTCCTGTCAACTTCATTGCTCCGTCCTACGGATCCGAACCAGTGAAGGAAAGGTTCGTTTAGTGGATGTTCCCTGGGCACGAAAAGGCAGTGGTTTTACGCTATTATTTGAAGCGTTGGCGCAAGCGCGCCATTGCTCATTTTTTGGATTCAGCGGCGTCCTTGCCCCAGAATG
>CAYNRB010000145.1:0-8182 GCA_964399475.1 uncultured Methylomarinum sp. | reverse complement strand
CACAAGACACGCATATAACAGCTAAGACTATATACTAGCCATTTAAAAAATCGAAAAATATAGGCATAGTTACATACGACTCTGTTAGTTTGACACTAAAACCATTTTTTGGGTACAGCTATCCTGTCATGGTCTCATTTTGCGCTCAATTCCTACTGGTTAAGCGGGCTGTTTTTGTTTTTCGAGTGATTTTCTTTTGCTATCCCGCATGATACAGCTAATTTTCTGAATATTTCAAGACAATATGGCTAAAGCGTAAGCGAGCAGCGCCACCATTTATTCAAGCGCAGATAAAACCATCACCCTTAGTATTTTTAAAGAGGAAAAATAATGGCATTATCAAAACACTGGCTAAATCACATTAAAAAGTGGCAACGCAGCGGTTTATCATAGACGGCCTATTGTCGAGAACACGACTTGACCACAAATAGTTGGGTCTATGAAGAATCAAGTGAGTAAAAACTGTAAAATATTTTAATTTTAAGCGAATAATCAAAATGAATAGTAGGGAAATATTTTCACTTGCTTTGGGTTCAACAGATCCATGGGTGATAACAGATGTTGAGATATTGACAGGAGATAATACGGTAAAAGAGCTTCATATTCTTTTGGTTTTAAGCGTGGAGCAAAGGTTGAAGATGAATCAGGTGAAAGCTGCTCTGTCCACGATACCCAGAAGAAAACAGGGCGACATCTCAATTTTTTTTGAACAGACTTGTCTACTTCGCTACTCTGTCCTACGAATCCTTACAAGTGATGGAAAAGTACGTTTAGGAACGAGGATTTAATAATATCCGAAAGTTTGGCGCAGAATTTTTGTTTGTCATCTGTGTTGTAGAAACAGGCGCATAGCAGGCTACGTAACTGTTTCTACAACACAGATGACGGACAAAAATACAAGTCAAAATTCGGATATTATTTAATCCTCGCTCCTTAGTGGATGTTCCCTGGGCTAGAAAAGGCAGTGGCTTTACTTTGCTATTTGGCAACTACTCAGCGCATTAACACAGCCAAATAAAATCACAAAGTAAATTCAGGCAGTTTTCCCTCAAATACAAGCATCATTGCCTGAGTCGCATTCACTCCCTGTTTGCGACAACTAGCTTGAAAATCACCGATAGTGGCAATCTTAGTGATTTCAGCCACATTATAAACTGACCCAATTTCGGTGGCTTGGGTGATTGAAATGGCCATGGGCTGAGCAGCATGGATAAAATCAGCAGGAAAGTGGGCAATTTCTGATGTAAGGTTTTCTGGATCAATTTTGCCATTCTCACCATCTACCGGAGCCAGTCGTGGGACATGCGTAAAAAATTCGGGTGCGCCACATTCATCTTTAATCATATGGGCTTCACGCTGACAAACAGTAACACCACCTGGACGATTGACTGCGACTAAGGCCAGAGAATTTGCTGCCGTACAGTGCCTACAAAAAAACCGCAACTTCCCGTTCAAACAATTCATTAAATGAGGCTTCAACTTTTTTATCTAGTTCACTAGATCCATAAGCTGGTGAGAAACCACTGGCCTGTTCTGAAAGATATTGAAAAATAGCAGGATGGACACCCGCCCAATTATCCGAGGCAAAGATCATGATTAATTTATTGGAAGAGTAGAAACAATTAATTTATCATTTCATGATCGATTGTCAAAATAATTTTTCCGATATGTAGACTGCTTTCCATCAGTTTATGTGCTTCATTAGCCCCTGTAAGTGGGAATGTGGTGTGTATAACGGGTTTTATTTCACCAGATTCCAATTTCGGCCATATTTTTTTGAGCAACTGTTTGGCAATTTTACTTTTAAAGTCAACTTCTCTGGCTCTTAAAGTGGAGCCAGTAATTGTTAGTCGTTTAAGCATAATGGAAAGAAGGTTAACTTCAGCAATAGAGCCGTTTTGTGATGCTATTTGGATGAGGCGGGCATCATAATTCATGCAGGCCAGATTCCGAGGGAAATAATCGCCGCCTATCATATCCAGAATGACATCAACTCCCTGGTCTCGGGTTAGTTTTTTTATCTCGGAAACAAAATCTTCTTCTTTATAATTGATGCTTGTGTAAGCACCTAGTTCAGAACAGAAGTTACATTTTTTAGTTGAACCCGCAGTAACAAATACTATTGCCCCTATAGCTTTTGCCATTTGTATGGCGGTTGTGCCTATTCCGCTAGTTCCGCCATGTATCAATAGGGTTTCATTCTTTTTTAGACGGGCACGGTCAAAAAGATTACTCCAGACAGTAAAAAAAGTTTCGGGTAGTGCTGCTGCTTGACTATAGCTAAATCCTTCCGGAATGGGGAGACATAACTCAGCATCAGCAAGGCAATACTCAGAATAGCCACCGCCCGTGACTAAAGCGCAAACTTGATCCCCAAACTTAAATTTTGTGACGCGACTGCCTACTTGACTCACTGTACCAGAGACCTCAAGTCCTGGAATATCTGAAGCGCCTGGTGGCGGTGGATATATTCCCTGGCATTGCATAATATCCGGACGATTGACGCCACTGGCAAAAACCTTGATGAGTATTTCAGAATCTGATACTTCTGGAATAGGGCGATCAGTTAACTGTAGTCTGGAATTATTAATTTCAATGGCAAGCATAGTATTCTAGAAAAATAGTAGATTAGAGAATCATTACAGGTATGATAGTGTCGTTTTCAGTATAAGTTAAGGTAATAATCACATGATTCACGTAGGCATTGTTGGAGGAACTGGATACACAGGTGTTGAACTGTTACGTATTCTAGCATTACATTATGAGGTACAGGTTGAGGTAGTCACCTCACGTTCTGATGCAGGACAACGTGTTGATGCTTTATATCCGAATTTACGTGGTTTATGTGATGTGGTTTTTACTGAACCGAATGTGGAATCTTTAAGTGATTGCGATGTGGTTTTTTTTGCAACACCTAATGGCACTGCAATGCTGATGGCTGAGCAATTGCTAAAACAAAATGTCAAGGTGATAGATTTATCAGCTGATTTTAGAATTCAAGATGATAAGGAATGGTCTAAATGGTATGGAATGAAGCACGCCTGTCCAGATTTAATGAGTCAGGCAGTGTATGGATTGCCTGAAATCAATCGTGAAGCGATAAAGCAAACCCAACTTTTGGCTTGTCCTGGTTGTTATCCTACAGCAGTACAACTGGGTTTCTTACCATTAATTGAAAATAAATTGATTGATTTTTCTCATTTAATTGCTGATGTAAAATCAGGTGTGAGTGGGGCAGGGCGCAAAGCCCAAGTTTCTGCACTGATGAGTGAAGTGGGAGAGAGTTTTAAGGCCTATGCTGTGGCTGGACACCGACATCTACCTGAAATTGTTCAAGGTTTAGAAAAGATTAGTAAGCAATCAATAGGTTTAACTTTTGTACCGCATTTAACACCGATGATTCGTGGAATTCATGCGACCTTGTATGGAAAAATTACTGCAGATGTGAGCCAGGTTCAGACATTATTTGAACAGCGTTATGAACATGAATTGTTTGTTGATGTATTACCACAAGGGGCGCATCCCGATACGCGAAATGTTCGCGGCAGTAATAAATGCCAGATTGCAATACACCAGCCACAAGGGAGTGGCACGATTGTCGTTTTATCGGTCATAGATAATTTGGTCAAAGGTGCCGCCGGGCAAGCCGTACAAAATATGAATATCATGTTTGGATTGAATGAAATACAGGGATTGACAACCGTTGCCTTGTATCCTTAAAATTCTTGACTAAAATACTAGGTATTGACATAATCAAGCTTTAATTCTTTGCTGGAAAATGATAAGTATGGCTGAACCAATTATTTTTACCGATAACGCTGCAAAAAAAGTAGGTGCGTTAATTACCGAAGAAGGAAACGATAACTTGAAACTAAGGGTTTATATCTCTGGTGGTGGTTGTTCGGGGTTTCAATATGGTTTTACTTTTGATGAAGAAATCAATGAAGATGATACACAGGTTGAAAATGACGGGGTGACCGTTTTAATTGACTCGATGAGTATTCAATATTTAAATGGGGCTGAAATAGACTATAAAGAAGATCTGACAGGCGCTCAATTTGTTATCCGCAATCCAAATGCTAGTTCTACCTGTGGTTGTGGTTCTTCATTTTCTATGTAAACCATTTATACCCGGATAAATCCCCCCAAGAATTGCAGGCGTTTTTGCGCCTGTTACTTCAGTAAGGTTTCCAGAAAGGTTGTTCATGGTTTGTCTGGCTAACCAGGCAAATGCCATCGCTTCAACATGATCAGGGTTAATTCCAAAGTCTGCGGTTGAAGAGACAGGCTGGGATAAATTATTTCTGATTAGCTCTATCAAAAAAGCATTATGTATTCCACCTCCGCAAATAAGAATCTGCTCTGTGAGTGGAGCATATTGCTGAATCGCTTCGGTAAGGGTATCGGCCGTTAATTGGCACAGACTGGCTTGTATGTTTTCTGGAGGCAGATCCGCGAATGGATTTATCTGCTCGGCTAGCCAATTCGAGGAAAAATATTCTTTGCCGGTACTTTTGGGTGCATCAAGCTGGAAATAGGGGTCTTGTTTAAATTGATTGACTAATTGCGGGTTGATTATGCCTGTTTTAGCCCAGTCCCCATTTTTATCATAGGTAATCTTTAAATGTTGTTGAACCCAGTAATCCATCAGGGTATTTCCAGGACCTGTATCAAAACCAATGGTTTTTTCAGCGCATAAATAAGTAATGTTAGCAATTCCGCCAATATTAACAATGCAAATATGTTGCCGAGCTAAATCAAAAGTATTACTGAAAATGGCTTGGTGAAAAGCAGGAACTAGCGGAGCGCCTTGTCCCCCTAAAGCAATATCTCTTCTTCGAAAATCAGCAACGGTAGTAATGCCGGTTTGCTCTGCAATAATATTAGGGTCGCCAATTTGTAGCGAAAAAGGGGATGATAATTCAGCTGCATGGTAAATGGTTTGTCCATGACAGCCGATAGCTGTGATTGCAGAATTTGAACAGTTTGCTTTTTCTAACAACTGGATGCATGCTTTAGCAAAACAATGGCCGAGTCGAGTATCGCATTCGCCATATTCCTTTAAGAAAACAGGGTCGGTAGGTTGTGATAAGGACTGAATAGCTTGTCTGATTGAGTCTGAAAAAGGAAAATATTCAAACTCAATCAAATGGATCTGATTTTCTTTAAACTCGACTAATGCTGCATCAATGCCATCAACGCTGGTGCCAGACATTAATCCAATAGTCAGCTCAGACATTTTATTAGAGATTTTGAGCCAGCAAGTTATTTGCTTTAATTTTGTTGAGTTGAGTGATAAGAGGTTGAGTCTGCTGTTTGAATTCCGCTAATAACGATTTTTTAATGGGTTTCGCATGAGGCAATTTAACAGTCAAAGGGTTTCTATGTACGCCATTAACCCTAAATTCATAATGCAGATGTGGCCCAGTTGCCAAACCTGATTTGCCAACAAAGCCGATCACTTGGCCTTGTTTAACATGACTGCCTACTTTTTGTCCTCTTTTATAATTAGACATGTGTGCATACAGGGTATTGTATTTTTGTCCGTGCTGAACAATGACGACTCTGCCATAGCCACCTTTGCGACCCCGATATACTATTTTTCCATCACCCGTTGTTTTGATGGGTGTTCCTGACCTTGCGGCATAATCGACGCCTTTATGTGCGCGAATTCTGTTTAAAATTGGGTGTTTTCTTCGTAAGTTGAAACGAGAGCTAATTCGAGCAAAATCAACCGGTGTGCGCAAAAAGGTTTTACGCATGCTTTTGCCTTCCGGCGTGAAATAACTTGAGTTACCTTTTTTATCTTCAAACCTGACCGCAGTAAAAGCCTGTCCATGATTAACAAATTCAGCCGAGATAATATTACCCGTATCAATTTTTTTGCCATCAACAAATAACTCTTCGTAAACGAGTGTAAATAAATCGCCTTTTCGTAAACTCAGTGCAAAATCAATATCCCAGGCAAAAATATCAGCCAGTTGCATAATCAGTTTGTCGGAAAGTCCAGCATCTTTGGCATCAAGAAACAATGAAGAATTGATAGTGGCTTGAGCACTGGTTATTTTTGTTGCGATAGGCTTGCTAATCATTTCCACAGAAAAAGAATCATCTGTTCGAGTGGCTTTCAGTGTATCGATTGAATTTTTCTGATAAATTAGTTGTTGAAGCTGACCTTCTGAGTTAGTCTCTGCAATCAGTTTTTTGCCGGGGGAAATTGAAGCAAATTGTTGTCCCAGTTTATTGGCATGAACGATATGATGTAATTCAGTTTTACTTAAATCAAGTTGTGAAAAAATAGTTGAAAGGCTTTCTCCATTCTTTATTTCATGAACCAAGGTGTTGAATTCGGGTTCAGGTTCAGGTGTTTCTTCTAGTTGAATAACCGGTTTTTGTATAACTGGGGGGCTAATAATGACAGATGTTTGTTCAGCTTGAACTGCTGAAACTACTATAGGTGCATTATCAGTGTCAGAATTATTGGGTGAAATGAGAGCATAGCTTGTAGTGGCAACAATAGCCGTGCTAATGCATAAAACTAACGATTTGGATGATTTTTTCTTCACGAGACTTGAGATTATGTAACGAGTTTAAGTACTAAACAATTAAAAATGATTAGTTTAAACATTCAATTATAGACTAAAGTGAAAGGAATTTGTTGGGATAAGTCGCTGGAATGCGAATCAAATTTATGTTTAGGGAGATGAAAAAAAATAATCATTCAATCTTGCTGGTCTTTTTATCCGTCTTCGATCGTGCAGCAACAGTTACATAGCCTGCTATGCGCCTATTGCTGCACGATCGAAGACAAACAAAAATCCTGCCCAATAATGGATGATTATTTATTTCTAGCTTCCTTAGGAGCGAGGATTTAATAATATGCGAATTTTGACTTGTCTTTTTGTCCGTCTTCTACGCCTTGAAGACAAACAAAAATCCTGCGTCAAACTTTCGTATATTATTAAATCCTCACTCCTTAGTCCGTGGTATGGTTCTTAAATTCAAAATCCTTGGCAAATTCCCAGGCAAGGATTGCCTGTTTACAAACAACTCCCCAGTGATACCCACCCAAAGCGCCCGAACTGCGAATCACGCGATGGCAGGGAATTAAGTAGGCTATCGGATTGGCACCTATGGCATTTGCAACTGCCCTTGATGCTGTGGGGCATCCAATAGCACTAGCGACTTGTCCATAAGAGTATAGTTTTCCTCGAGGAATAAGCAGTAAGAAATTCCATACTTTATATTGGAAATCAGTTCCTTTTACAACTAAAGAAAACTTTGTATTAGCTGGATCAATAAAAAGCGTCCGGCTAAATTGTTTGATTTGATCGGTAGATTCAGTTAAATCAGCTTTAGGCCATTTTTTTCTTAATGAGTTAATGTTTTTGTCTGGATTTTTAATATAAATGAAGGATAAATGACAAATTTTATCCTCTAGGATGGCGATAAAGGCATATCCAAATGGACTTGGAATTGTGCTGTAGTAAATTTTTGAAATGTCTGGGGGATGTTTCGTTTGGCTACATGTTATAGCTTTCAACTTAGTAGGTTGGTTTTTTAAAATATTCTGATTAGAAAAACTATTTTCTATCGTTTTACTAGGTTTGATAAGTCGTTGTTTAAAATAATCTTCTGTTAATAATTCCAAGAACTGTTGAAATGTGACTCCTGCCCATTCGTACAAAAAATCCTGAATATGGCTTGAGTTTAAGCCTAATTTCGATGCAATTTTATCTGGATCAAGTGGGTTCAAAGGATTTTGATTAATAATATCTATTATTTGGGTGATTTGCACATGATTTGAATTCAAGCAATTCTCCTGATTGTATTCCTATACAAAATAAGTAATTGTAGAAATGGTATTACAGAAGACTCCAGTTGTTAGCCAAGCATTAGTAAAGATTGTGAACTAAGGGAGATAGAAAAAAATAATCATCCAATCTTGCTGGTCTTTTTGTCTGTCTTTAGGTGGTTTCCAACAATAAATATGCCAGAATTGCGTAGGATTTTTGTTTCTGATTAAACAATCTCAAGAGGCGCATAGTTATTCTACGTAACGATTGAGATTGTTTGATCAGGAACAAAAAGACAAGAAAGTTTGGACTATTTATTGTTGGAAACCACCTTAACCCATCTTCGTGACTATTTTTGACACATTTCTTGTAAATCAATAACTTGA
>CAYNRB010000144.1:0-8335 GCA_964399475.1 uncultured Methylomarinum sp. | reverse complement strand
TAATATTTATACTTAACCAATGGCATTTGTCACGTTTGAGAATAAAAAATAAAATCTCAGAAACCAGCAACAAACTTAAAAGTCACCGGTTTTCAAGTATGTTGGCACCACTGTTTTTTGTATTTTCATTCGCCTAGTCTGGGTAATAATTTTCTGTTTTTATTAAGAGTTGTTTTTTTGACCAATTTTACCATTGCTTTTTTACATCCCTCTGTTTTAGGTATTCATAAAAAGGCAGTGTATACCTTTTGGATAATTATGCATGTTAGTCTGTCTTCTTTATTAATCTTGTTATTAAGCATGCATGTGTTTATTTAGGTATCATGAGTAGATGAGCAGATAAAGACTCTTGTGGTGGAATGTAAATTGCATGACTTTGCATTATTATTCCATATGATTGTTTATACTAATTGAGTTGTTGCCAAAAATTTTACTTCGGTACGCGTACCGAATCAAAAAGAGGTGTCTAATGGAGGATCAACTAGTGAAGGCCAGGCATTTAAAATAGCTTTGACAGCTGTGGCTAAGGGGATCGCGAAAAACACCCCCCAAAAACCCCAAAACCCTCCAAAAAACAGAATCGCAACAACAATGGCTACAGGGTGTAAATTGACTGCTTCAGAAAATAAAAGTGGTACCAATACAACGCCATCAATTGCCTGGATGATAGAGTAAGCTATGGCTACATACATAAATTCATCGGCAGTAAAACCCCATTGGATAATAGCGACACCTAAAACCGGGAATGTGACTAATGTCGCGCCAACATAGGGAATAACAACTGAGAGTCCCATCAATACGGCTAATAACACGGCATAATTCAAACCCAAAAATGAATAAGTAATGTAACTGGTAGAACAAAGAATCAAGACTTCGGCAAATTTACCTCGCACATAATTTGCAATTTGCATATCCACTTCTTTCCAGACTCGAATGGTTAAATTCATATCCCGAGGTAAAAATTGAAAAAACCATGTGACCAGGGTTTTCTTATCTTTTAAAAAGAAAAAAACCATTAGAGGAACAAGGAATAAATAAACAATTGCAGTGGCCAGTCCGACAAAGGATGCGGCTGAGCTGGAAATTAAATCTTGGCCATTTTTCAATAATTCATCCTGAATAGACAACATTAATTCCTTAATGTTGTCTTCGGAAATAAACTGTGGATGAAGTTCGGGTAAACGCATGACCTCAGCCTGTGCTCGTTTAAACATTTCAGGTATTCGTTGAATTAATTGAACGGCTTGTGAAGAAACCATAGGCATTAAAACAAATAGTACCAGACCTAAGCAGGTCATAAAGCCTGAAAAAACAATATATACGGCCGCTATTCTAGGGAGTTTTTTTTCAATTTTAGCAACAATACCTTCTAGTAAATAAGCTAATACGATGGATGCAAAAACGGGCATCAATATATCAGATAAGGTGAAAATAAGCGCAAAACCGATAATTAAAATAAGCGCCAAAGCGATGGCTTGAGCGTTAGGTAACATACGCTTAAGAGGGTCTGTAATAAAACGAAAGTTGGAAAAATTAGCTTGTGAATTCATGGTTTGTAAAATTATATTTATTTCTTCTATTTTACAATAAAGGAAGGGTGCTCGTATTTCTAATTAATCAGCATCATTAATATTGTTTGATAAAAACATGGGTTTCAGCTGAATAGGGCATAAGGATATGTTCATTTTCGAATTATGATTTGTCATTGACTCTAATATTGAATAATAGTGAGGTGTTGGGTTACGTTATCGCGCTTCGCTTGATAAGCTAACCCAACCTACATTTTTTCGGATATTATCTTATATTTCAGCCTGAACGGAATAACTTGGTCACACTGCTGAACTGGCGCAAGATTTTTGGTCGTACAAATAATATTTAGGTTTTTTAGAATGAAATAATATGAGATTAAGACATGAATCAGATTGAAACACTATTTTCCCAATATAATCATTTTTTAAAAAAAATGGAAAACCTGAAAATAGTCCATACCTTGAAATATAGAAGCATAGTAGTTTGGCTGTTACTCGTTTGTTTTAATTCTTTAGTTTCAGCGCATGAATTCTGGATTGAGCCAAATCAATATGTAGTTGAACCAAATCATCAAGTCGATGCAATGCTACTTGTTGGGCAAATGATGCGCGGGACTGAATATCCTTATCTCTCGCATAATTTTCATGCTTTCACTATCACTACCAAGAATGGCAAACGGGATGTGTCAGCTATGGAGGGAGATATTCCGGCACTTTCCTATCAAGCTAAAGTAGCAGGATTGCATGCCATTAATTACCATTCTAAGACAAAGAAAGTCACTTATAACAATTGGGATGAGTTTCTAAGATATCTGGCCTACGAAGGACTGGATAAAATGGCAACCGTACATCTTGTTCGTGGTTTGCCTGAAAGTGATTTCAAAGAAAGCTATATTCGTTTTGCTAAGGCTTTAGTTCAAGTCGGGTCAGTTACAGAACAAGATCAGGATGTTGCCAGCGGTACAGCATTTGAATTGGTTGCCAATAGTAACCCTTACACAGCTAAACTTAAATCAATTGTTGTAACGTTGTTGCGATCCGGTAGTCCAGTAGTGGAAAGACAAATTTCCATATTTCACTATGATGGAGAGGTGTCACGAAGTCTGGTAAAAACAGATAATAAGGGGCAGGCGGTCATTGATATCAGCAAAGGCGGCTCTTTTCTGCTCAATGCAGTCGATCTTTTGCCCGTTGATGATGACGAAGTGGTTTGGCGCAGTCATTGGGCATCTCTTAGTTTTGGCCTTCCAATTGATTCTCAACCTTGAGTTAATTTCTACAGGTTACTCAGTAGATTGCAAGGTGACATTAAAATCACAAGGCTCCCTTTTCAACTAATAAATTATAGATATTTTCAGCCATTATTCTATAACCCGCATTATTCGGATGAATGGTATCTGATTTAAATTGGTTATTGCTTAATATGTCCGGCAATGTTTCTAGATCAATTGGAACTGCTTGTTGTTCAGCAATCTGCTGATAAATCTCAGCACTACTCATGAACAAAATGCTGGGTTTAGGCACACCTAACATCAGCACTTTAATATTGCGTTGTTTAGCTTCATTAATCATTTGTAGTAGATTATTGCTGGTTTGCTGAGCAGGAATCTTTCTCAATATGTCATTTCCTCCATGAATAAGTATCAGCAATTCAGGTTGATATTCATCTAGAATCTCTGGTAAGCGCTCAAGTCCTGCTCGACTAATTTCTCCAGGAATACCGCTATTGATAACTTCATGTTTGCTCAAAAGACTTAAAATAGTCGGATAGTCATTATCTTTTGAGGCTCCCGTACCATAGGTTAAACTATCACCAAATGCTAGAATGACAGCATCTTCAGAAAGTTTTTCGAAAACAGGTTCAGGTTGGCTACAACCCAGTAGAAACAGAAAAATATAAATGACTTTGTTCATAATAGTGGAACACAGAATAATGAGTAAAAATGTATTGATTACCGGAGCAGCAAAACGTTTAGGCGCCTCTTCTGCTCGACTAATGCATAACAAAGGATGCAATGTTTTTTTACACTATAGATCATCAAAACAAGAAGTGTTGCAACTTTTTGATGAATTGGACAGTAGTCGGCCAGGGTCAGTCAAAATGATGCAGGCTGATTTGCTTAATATGGCTGAATTGACAGCACTTGCAAAAGAAGCTGAGTCAGCTTGGGGGAAACTGCATGTTTTACTGAATAATGCATCGGCATTTTATCCTCAAGCCGTAAATGAAGTTGCAGAAAAGAATTGGGATGAGTTATTAGGCAGTAATTTAAAAGCGCCCTTTTTTTTGTCGCAAGCCCTCTCTAGAACCCTATCCAAAAATCATGGATGTATTATCAATATTATTGATATTCATGCGGAAAGAGGACTAAAAGGTTATCCAGTTTATAGTATTGCCAAAGCAGGTCTGGCGGGCATGACTAAAATTCTGGCTAAGGAATTAGGGCCTGATATTCGAGTAAATGGCATTTCCCCAGGTGCTATCATGTGGCCAGACAATGATTTACCTGAATATGAAAAAAATGAGATTTTACAAAAAATTGCCTTAATGCGAATCGGTGAACCTGAAGATATAGCAAAAGCAGTCTGGTTCTTGGTTGAAGAGGCTAATTATATAACGGGGCAAATACTATCAGTCGATGGTGGGCGTACTTTATTTAGTTAGACAGAAATAGTATCCACTATTAAACCCAGGGCAATCGTCATTGATATTGAATTAACGGGTAGCCTGGATGTAACGTAGCGAAATCTGGAAAGGAATGATGCGACTGGACTGACCTCGGATTCCGCTACGCTCCATCCAGGCTACATTGATGGTATGTCTGAGTGGCTATCGGTCTCTATTTCCCCTGGAATTTATAGCGGATACCAGAAATAGATTATTATTGTTATGGCTTTTAAGTTATGGGGAACGCCAAGCGGAATTGTTCCAGCAAGTCCTAAAAGCCAAGTGCTAGTTTTTTAGCGTGAACTGGACGAATTTACCTTGCCCGTTCGGTTTCATCCCTCATGAAAATCATTTTATTGTTTATATGATGTGGAAGATCATATTTTAATTATTGGTATTTTGCATGAGCTGATGAAAGTTTTTGATCTTCTGGAAAATTAGGGAGCTGGAAATAAATAATCGTCCAATATTGGACAGGATTTTTGTTTGTCGTTGGTCGTGCAGCAATAGGCGCATAGCAAGCTATGTAACTGTTGCTGCACGATCGAAGACGGACAAAAAGACCAGCAAGATTGAATGATTGTTTTTTTCATCTCCCTTAAGTTAAAAAGTAAAGATATTTCGGTGAAATTAGAATCACTTGAACGCGAGAAGCAAGTGTTGCATAGTTAAGAGCAAGCGTTTGAGAGAGAAATTTGATGTTAATTCTTGTACGATCCTTAGCATAAGTATTTTGGAGTCATACCATGTCAGCTGTAAAAAAGAGTGGTTTAATTAGCGTTGAAGATTATTTAAAAGAAGAGCTAAACCGTGAAATTAAACATGAATTGATTGATGGGCATGTTGTTGCAATGACTGGAACCAGTGCTAATCATCAACGAATATCAACAAATATTACCAGGAAATTTGGCAATCATTTAGAAAACAAACCTTGTGAACCTTTTAGTTCAGATATGAAAGTCAAAGTCGGGGAAAACTTTTTTTATCCTGATGTACTTGTCGATTGTAATTTTGATGAATCAGAACCGTATCACACCGAAAGTCCTATTATTATTGTTGAGGTTTTATCAAAATCAACAAGAAAAAGGGATGAAACAAGCAAATTAATTTCTTACCTTAATATTCTTAATTTGCAAGAATATGTCATGATTGAACAAGACTATGTGGATGTTGAAGTTTTAAGAAGAAAAGATAACTGGTTGCCCAAGCATTATTTTTTAGGTGATGAGGTTACTTTTGAATCCATTGAGTTAAGCTTATCTGTAGAAGAAATCTATCATCGCGTAAATAACGAGGATATGTTTGAATTTTTGAATATGAAAAACTAGCAGTAGTCCGTTTTTAGGTGGTTTCCAACAATAAATATGCCAGAATTGCGTAGGATTTTTGTTTCTGATCAAACAATCTCAAGAGGCGCATAGTTATTCTACGTAACGATTGAGATTGTTTGATCAGGAACAAAAAGACAAGAAAGTTTGGTATATTTATTGTTGGAAACCACCTTATAGGAATTATATTATGTCCGCTGTAAAAAAGAGCCGTTTAATCAGTGTAAATGATTATCTAAAGGGAGAGCTAATCAGTGAAATTAAACATGAACTGGTTGATGGTCATGTCTATGCAATGGTGGGAGGTAGTGATAATCATGATCGAATTTCAGGTAATATATATAGAAAATTTGGTAATCATTTGGAAAGATCACTTTGTGAACCTTTTACTTCAGATAAAAGACTCAAAACATCTAAAGGCCATTTTCGTTATCCTGACTGCATGGTGGTTTGTGAAGAAGATAATGAAGATAGTTATTACAAAACCAAACCGATTATTCTCGTTGAGGTACTTTCTAAATCTACAAGAAAAATAGATGAAAAAGATAAATTACGTGAATACATTAATATTCCTAGTTTGCAAGAATATGTTCTTATTGAACAAGATTTTGTGGATATTGAAGTATTAAGAAGAAAAGATAACTGGTTACCCAAACACTATTTTTTGGGAGATGAGGTCAGCTTTGAATCCATTGAGTTAACCCTATTTGTAGAAGAAATCTATCATCGCGTACATAACGAGGATATGATTGAATTCTTGAATATGAAAAACTAGCAGTAGTCCGTTTTTATAGGAATTATATTATGTTAGCTGTAAAAGATACTAAATTAATCAGTGTAAAAGCGTATTTAGAGGGTGAATTAAGTAGTGAAATAAAACATGAATTCATTGATGGTCAGGTTTATGCAATGGTTGGTGGTAGTGATAATCATGCTCGAATTTCAGGTAATATTTATGCTGAGTTTAGACATAAATTGATGAACCACTCTTGCGAACCTTTTATATCAGATAAAAAACTCAAAACCGCTAAAGGTAATTTCCGTTATCCTGACTGCATGGTGGTTTGTGAGGAAGATAATGAAGATAGTTATTACAAAACTAAACCGATTATTCTCGTTGAAGTACTTTCCCGTTCTACTCGAAAAATAGATAAGAAAGATAAACTACTTGAATATATTAATATTCCTAGCTTAGAAGAATATGTTCTTATTGAGCAAGATTTTGTGGATATTGAAGTATTAAGAAGAAAAGATAACTGGTTGCCCAAGCATTATTTTTTAGGTGATAAAGTCATCTTTGAATCCATTGAGTTAACCCTATTTGTAGAAGAAATCTATCATCGCGTACATAACGAGGATATGATTGAATTCTTGAATATGAAAAACTAGCAGTAGTCCGTTTTTATAGGAATTATATTATGTTAGCTGTAAAAGATACTAAATTAATCAGTGTAAAAGCGTATTTAGAGGGTGAATTAAGTAGTGAAATAAAACATGAATTCATTGATGGTCAGGTTTATGCAATGGTTGGTGGTAGTGATAATCATGCTCGAATTTCAGGTAATATTTATGCTGAGTTTAGACATAAATTGATGAACCACTCTTGCGAACCTTTTATATCAGATAAAAAACTCAAAACCGCTAAAGGTAATTTCCGTTATCCTGACTGCATGGTGGTTTGTGAGGAAGATAATGAAGATAGTTATTACAAAACTAAACCGATTATTCTCGTTGAAGTACTTTCCCGTTCTACTCGAAAAATAGACAAGAAAGATAAACTACTTGAATACATTAATATTCCTAGCTTAGAAGAATATGTTCTTATTGAACAAGATTTTGTGGATATTGAAGTCTTTAGGCGAAATAACGATTGGCATTCCAAACATTACTTTTTAGGTGAAAGTATTACTTTTGAATCTATTAAGTTAAGCTTGTTTGTAGAAGAAATCTATCATCGCGTAAATAACCAAGATATGAGTGAATTCTTAAGGGCAAAAAAAGAGCAATAGCCCATTTTACAATAGGCAATAGCCATCTTAATGGCAATCATCTTTAATAATGGGTTTTAGTCCATTGTCTTCTTTTCTTCAGCAATACCTGCTTTTAAAATAGGTGTTTCGGCAAAGAGCGTTCCCATTTTTATAGTTTTGGAATAAAACAACTCAATAATTATGACCGCTCCTTGTGATCAATACAAAATGGGCAAACAGCTTCTGTTTTACGATGCGTACACTGCGACTATGTAAAAAACAGGTGATATTATTCAAGGCATAATCATTGCTTTTTAAGATCACGATAAAAGTTTTCATGTCTACCATGCTCAATAAAAGTGAGTATTAATTCATTTTCTATATATTCATAAGCCACTAAGTATTGTTGCGCTATAAATTTGTATTTGTGAACTTGAATACCTGATAAATCTCCTGTTTTCATTTGACCAAGAGAGGGAGAGATAATAATGGCTTTGATAACCTCATCAAGTGCTTTCTTTTCTTGAGAGTGCATCTTTTTAACACGCCGATTAAAGATTGCAGTTTGTCTAACAATCATCCGAATTGATAGTCAGAAACGTCTCCTGCTTTGTTTTCTTCTATACCTGTCAAAATACCTTTTACAAAACTTAGAGGAAGGTCAGGATTCTCATCAGCAATTTTTCCAAGTCTCGCCCAATACTCTATTTGTTTAGGTGCACTTCTATGTTGTGCTTTTCCATGCGTAGTCGCATCAACGACCAATTCATCTGATAATTTAATTGCTTTAGCCATTTTAAAACCTTATCAATTGTAATATAAAACCCATTATATGCTTTT
>CAYNRB010000143.1:0-8384 GCA_964399475.1 uncultured Methylomarinum sp. | reverse complement strand
CCATTCGGGCAAATAATTAAATTGACTTGATGATCTTAGGAAAATTGGTTAAAGCGATTTACTAAGAAAACTTTGTTTTTCCGATACATAAATAATATAACTGGCAAAGTTAAAGTTTCTCTTTTTGGAATTGATGGAAAAGTTGAAGGATAAATGGCGTGGAATGATAGCCTCATCCTTCCTTGCGACAAATTTAACATTCTCCAGCTAGAACTAATCAGATTAAGAGCAATTGATTTTATTGGCTGTGTCACACACAAGTCACAGAGCTAAAACACTGTTTGGAGGCAATGGTTAAATGGCGCGCCCGAGACGATTCGAACGTCCGACCCACGCCTTCGGAGGGCGTTACTCTATCCAACTGAGCTACGGGCGCGTTTTGAAAGGTTAATTATACTGGATGTTTTTAACGCTGTAATCCGTTTATTTTTTCACCTTTAATTTAGCTAAGATTTTTTTTTGTTTTTTCTGGCGTTCTGCTTTTTCTTTTAGTTGTTTTTCCAGTCGCCTTTGTTTGTTTTGATAGCGTTGTCTGGAATGATTAGCGGCTATCTGATCCCAAGTAGAAAGCTTATCGGGTTCTTTCATAATAATACAATCGACTGGACATGGAGCAATACAAAGTTCACATCCCGTACATTCAGCAGCAATTATGCTGTGCATCTGCTTGTTTGCTCCAATGATGGCATCTACTGGGCAAGGTGGAAGGCATTTAGTGCAGCCTATGCAATCCTCTTCAATGATGAAAGCCACTTGCCTGGGTTTTTCTATGCCAAAATTCGAGTCTAAGGGTTCTTCTTTTAGCTTTAATAGCGTCGCTAATTTTTTGATGCCCGTTATGCCGCCGGGAGGGCATTGATTTATACCTGCAAGTCCATCACTAATCGCTTGAGCATAAGGTTTACACCCGGAATAGCCACATTTTGTGCATTGCGTTTGTGGTAATAATGAATCAATTTGTTCGACTAAAGTTTGTCCCATTTTATTCAGTTTTATAATAAATAGTTCCCACAATTTCCGTCACTGCCATTAAGTTAAGGCGTTTCAATCATAAATACTCCGTAGGTTGTGGGTGAGGATAGGAACCCCAACAAATATTGTTTATGAATCTTTATTGTTGTTGGGGTTCCTACTGTCACCCACAACCTACCAGAGACTGAATTAGACCTAAATTTTTTTATTTTACTCGCATTCCCGCTTGAGCCCCTTGGTCAGGATTCAACACCCAAATATCTTTACCACCTGGGCCGGCTGCCAACACCATCCCTTCTGACAATCCAAAACGCATTTTTCTTGATTTAAGATTTGCCACGACTACTGTCAATTTACCTTCCAAATCTTCTGGGGTATAGGCAGATTTAATTCCAGCAAAAATATTACGAGTTTCATCACCAATATCCACGGTTAATTGCAATAACTTGTCCGCACCGTCTACATGTTCAGCTTTAATAATTTTAGCGATGCGTAAATCGATTTTGGCGAAATCGTCAAATTCGATAGTCTCTGCGATAGGATCCCATTTTTTAGGCTTAACTTGTTCAGTAGGTTTTAAGTTTTCTTTGGATGCTTCTAAAATAGCCTCAATTTTATCGGCTTCGACTCGCGTCATTAAAGGCTTAAATTTATTGATCGAATGATCCAGTAAAGGTTGAGTCTCATTTGTTGGCCAGCCTTGTGTTTCAATATTCAGAAAATTTTCGGAATTGCTGGCCAGTACTGGAATGACAGGTTTCAAATAGACAACTAACAAGCGGAATAGATTGATGCCCAGTGAACAAATATCCTGTAACTCGGAATCACGACCTTCTTCTTTTGCGATAATCCAGGGCTTTTTCTCATCTATATATTGGTTTGCCTTGTCTGCTAAGGTCATAATTTCGCGCATGGCCTTTCCGAATTCCCGTTTCTCATATAACTCAGCAATGTTAGTATTGGCTTCTGTGAACTGCTGAAATAACTCTGGTTCTGCACAGCGTGCAGATAATTTTCCTGCAAATCTTTTTTTGATAAAACCGCTGCATCGACTAGCAATATTAACTACTTTACCTACTAGGTCAGAATTTACACGTAGAGTAAAATCGTCGAAATTAAGATCCAGATCATCAATGCCATCGGTTAATTTAGCCGCAAAATAATATCTAAGATATTCTGGATTTAGGTGTTCCAAATAAGTCCGCGCTTTAATAAAAGTACCGCGCGATTTGGACATCTTTTCACCATTTACGGTTAAAAACCCGTGAGAAAAAATTGCACTCGGTTTACGGAACCCTGCACCTTCAAGCATGGCAGGCCAAAACAAGGCATGAAAATAGATAATATCTTTACCAATAAAATGATAGAGTTCTACCGAACTATCTTTACCCCAGAATTCGTCAAAATCCAGTCCTTGTTTATCACACAAGTTTTTAAAGCTAGCCATGTAACCAATCGGTGCATCTAGCCAGACATAAAAATATTTACCTGGCGCATCAGGTATTTCAAAGCCAAAATAAGGCGCATCCCGCGAAATATCCCACTGTTTGAGTCCATTTTCCAACCATTCTGCCATTTTATTTGCGACTTCTTTTTGCAAATGACCTGCCTTGATCCAGTCTGCCAGCATGTCACTAAAGTCATCCAGATTAAAGAAAAAATGCTCAGAGTCTTTTTCTATGGGTTTTTCACCTGAAACAACCGAAACCGCATTTTTTAATTCGATAGGAGAATAGGTGGCTCCGCATACTTCGCAATTATCGCCATATTGGTCTTTGGCTGAGCATTTGGGGCAATCACCTTTAATAAAACGATCAGGCAAAAACATTTTTTTTACCGGATCAAATGCCTGGGTGATGGTTCGTTGACTGATGTGTCCAGCATCGCGCAGACGTGTATAAATCAGTGAAGATAATTGTTTGTTTTCTACTGAATGGGTGCTGTGATAATTATCAAAAGACACTCCAAATTCATCGAAATCAGCTCGATGTTCTTTATCTACCGCTGCAATCAGTTGCTCGGGCGTTATGCCTTCGCTATCAGCGCGTAACATAATCGGCGTACCATGTGTGTCATCTGCGCAAACGTAATAACATTGATTACCCCGTTGCTTTTGAAAGCGTACCCAAATATCTGTTTGAATGTATTCAACCAAATGACCTAAATGTATGGGACCATTGGCATAAGGTAAGGCGCTAGTAACAAGGATTTTTCTAACAGACATGAGTATAGGTAAGGCATGACAAAAATGAACCCTATATTATGCCATAGAAAAATATGATTTTCAGGTCTTATATGGATTGGAAATGGGGTATACTTTTATGGATCAATCTTAACAAAATTGAAATTGAGAAGTCTTGTGAAACTGTCTATTGAGATGACTTTAAACGCACGTTTTAGTAATAATCTGAAAAACCAGAATGGTAGTGGGTTAAATTAATTCATGTGGGTGTAATTACATGACAACAAGCTAGGAGTTGTAGAAAAGCATATAGGGTGCAGAGAGGTAATCAAGGCGTGGTGACTGGCTTATAGAAAGCTACAAAATAGTCACCACAACACGGACAAAAAGAACAAAAATGCTTTAGTACAATCCAGTTGCCTAGGTAATCGTGTAAACCTTTTAAAGTCATAACAGTTAATTTATTACTTTTGCCCTTTTGAAACTGCATGAATCTGACTCCGGTATTATAGTAAAGCTGTTTGAAATTATTTTTTTGACATAAATCAAGAAAAGCTTATCAAGCAGATAAAAATATTGCTGAGATTATAAATTTTACGAAATTGACCAAAGGCTACAAAGTGGATCGACTAATTAATGATTTTAAAGTTAGCTGCACAAACTGTAGCTTAGATACTATTTGTCTTCCTCGTGGACTATCTAAAGATGAAATTGAGGATCTGAGTGTTGTCGTTAAAAATGATGCGGTTATACAAAAAGGGGAATACATTTATCGTCAGGGTGATGCTTTTACCAAAATTGTCGCTATTAAATCTGGAACGGCTAAGCTGGTTTCTAGCGATGCACAAGGAAACGAGCATATACTGAATGTCTTATTACCTGGGGAATTAATCGGATTTGATGGCCTTTATGAGGATAAATACAACTGTTCAGCTATTGCCTTGGAATTGGTAACCTACTGCGAATTACCTGCCGACAGTTTTGAAGCTTTGTATACAAAAGTGCCTGGCATAACCCGTGAGCTTTTTAAACATTCTAGCGAAAGCATCAATGATGCGCAAAGCCAAATTGTTGCCAGCAATCGCTCTGCCGAAGATAAACTAGCTATGTTTTTAATCAATATGTCAGATAGGCTAAAAAAACGAGGCTTCTCTGCTTTGGAATTTAATATCACACTAACCCGACAAGAAATGGGAGAGCATTTAGGTATAACATTTGAAACTGTGAGCAGAATGCTAAAACAGTTTCAAGATAACGGCCTTATTACAGTTCAAAGAAAATTTATTGTAATCAAAGATTTAAAAGGATTGCAAAATGTATTTTCCAGTTGATATTATTCTTCCCTCGCTCCGCGTAGTAACACATACCATAGACGCTTCAGCGTCAAAAACATCAAACAAAACATCCAAATTAATACAAAAGTTATCAGAGAAATAAAGATACAAAATTAAAAGCCGTTTATTCTGCACTCAGGATTGAAGTGTAAAATTTGAAGATTTTCTGTATTAAGTTCACGGCTCCGGAGCGTTTAGTTAAGTGTTACCATGCAGAGTGTGGGAACAATGATGTTTCGGAATAAAATACAATATAACAGATGCTAAAACACAACATTTTCAATCCGGTTACCACTGATTTATTAAAAGGCATTAATCTAATTGAAGCCAGTGCCGGTACAGGTAAAACCTATGCCATAGCCATGTTGGTATTACGTTTTGTTGTTGAAAAAAATCTGGATATAAAACAAATCCTGGTAGTTACTTTTACCAAAGCCGCTACTGAAGAATTAAGAAATAGAATTCGAAGTCGATTAGTAGAAACACGCCTTGCTGCTATCAATCCTGATAGCAAAACAGATCTGAATATTAAACTTTGGTTGAACAATCTTGCAATAGAACAGCAGATACTCCTGCAACGCCTTGATTCAGCTCTATTTGATATAGACCAGGCCAGCATTTTTACCCTGCACGGATTTTGTCAGCGTATTTTAGTAGAACATGCTTTGGAAAGTGGGCAGCTATTCGATTCAGAACTAACTGGCGACATATCAGCCATTAAACAAGCCTGTTCCGACGATTTTTGGCGCAAACAAATTTACTTACGATCTGCCTGGGAAGTTTCCTTATTACTCGATGCATTTCAAACCCCCGATCAATTATTGGCTAGTGTTGATTTTATTGCGTTTGATCTTGATGTTTTTCCTGCATATGCAGATCTGGATCAAAAACTAATTGAAATAAAATTACTTGCTGAATTAAACAGGTCAAGTATTCATTCATTTTTAGAGATCATAGAAACAAATTTTTCGGAAGGAAAATTCAAAAAATCATTTAGCGACGGTTTTTCAAATTATAACCAAACACTAGATGACTGGTTTAGTAAAGAAAAAAACTCAGTTCCTGATTTTTCCTTATTGACTGACGCAGGGCTACTTGATGCTTTAAACGGTAATAAATTTAGAAAAAGTAAAAAGAATCCACTGTCCAGTGATGAACAAAAGCATCTATATATTAATTCCCTGGAATTAGATACAGAACCTTTTGAACAACTTGATACCGCAATCAATAATATCCAGCTTATTTTTCGTCGCGCATTGCTTCAAACATTACGAGTAGATGTAGATAAGAGACTGCAACAACTCAACAGCCTGTCTTTTGACGATTTAATTTCCCGGCTTGCAATAGCCTTAAACAATGATTCAGATCAGACTTTGCATGCAGAAATCCGCCAAAAATACCAGGCCGCTCTAATTGATGAATTTCAAGATACAGATGCTAAACAGTGGCAGATTTTTTCATCCCTATTTAATTTTGGTCAACATTACTTATATTTAATAGGTGACCCTAAACAAGCAATCTATAAGTTTAGGGGGGCGGATATTTATACCTACTTTGATGCCCAGCAACAGGCAGATCATCAATTTACCCTAGATAGTAATTGGCGCTCCCATCCCAAACTGGTCACTGGAATCAATGCATTATTTGCCAAAGAAAATGCATTTTCTTCCCCTCAGCTAAGCTTTAAACCAGTTACCGCCGCATTAACATCAGACCAAGGTGTGTTGATTCAAGATAATCAGGAATTGTCCCCTCTGGTTATCTGCCAACTTGATAAAGGTGAAAGCGAACACTGGACATCAGGAAAAGCTACTACTGAAATAATAACCATAGTGGTCAATGAAATACTCTCCTTACTGAACCACAATATTTTCATTCAGAGTAGAGCTGAACCTAAGCTCAAAAGTGATGATAAAAAACAGCTACAGGCGAATGATATTGCCATATTAGTCAGAAGCCATGCTCAAGCAAAAGAATTTCAGCAACGATTAATTGAATCGGGTGTTAATGCGGTTATTAATAGTAAAGAGTCGGTATTTTCTTCTCATGAAGCAGGCGATCTCTATCAGTTATTACAAGCTATCGCCCAACCCGCTAATATTAACCTGCTTAAACAGGCTCTCACTCTCGACTGGTTTAATTTAAATGGACAACAATTGCACCAAAGCCTTAATGATGAAGTCACAATGGATGGTTGGTTGGAGAATTTTCTAGTGCACCAACAAATTTGGCAAAAAAAGGGCTTATTGGCAATGATGCAACATTTCCAGAAGAATGCACAAATCCAGCTTCACTTGTCAAAAAGAAAACAATCCGAACGACGAATCACCAATCTACAACACTGTATCGAACTAATACAACAGGCAGTGATCGATGAGCATCTAGGCATCAATAAGACTTTGGATTGGTTACATAAAAATATAATGCATGCCGCTTCAAACAATACACCCACTGATGAACAGCAACTACGCTTAGAAAGTGATGAAAATGCCATCAAAATTTTAACCTTGCACAGCTCCAAAGGACTTGAATATCCCATTGTTTTTTGTCCTTTTTTATGGCAAAGGGGAAAACGATTAAAAACTGAAAAGCTAGTTGTTAAATGCCATACGCCGAATGGCTTGATTGCAGATCTTGGCTCCGAACAATTTGAAGCGCATCGACAATTGGCCTTGGAAGAAGAATTGGCTGAGGATCTTAGAATATTTTATGTTGCCGTCACTCGTGCTAAATATCGCTGCTATATTAACTGGGCTGATGTGCGGACTAAGGATAATGCCAACGATTCAGCAATGGCTTATTTATTCGATTTTTTAGATGATAATTTCTCAGAACAAGAAAATAAATTAAAGGATTTTTGCAATAATTTACCCTCGGTTGCAGAATACCGATTGTCAGCAACAGAACTAGAAATAACAGAGCACTTACAAAAACAACAGACAACTCAAAAATTAACCCATAAAAAAACCAGTCGTTCACTGTTTACTCACTGGCAAATGAGTAGTTACACGGCACTTTCATCTTTAAGCATGGATGATGCACCGGAATTACCGAATGATAAAACCAATGAAAATCTAATTGATAAACCCATTGAAGAAGAGGATGAAAAGCAACTTCCACGAGGCGCGCATACAGGTAATGTGATTCATGATCTATTAGAAATTATTCCTTTTAAACAACTCGCTAAAAATGCAGATATTAGCCTACTCAGAAATAAATCCTGCTTACGATATGGCTTGAAAACCGATGCGCCTGAACAAATTGACCAGTTATTACAACAGACGGTTAAAACCTGTTTATCTAAAGAAGAAAAAGGTTTTAGTCTTAAAAACCTGAATGAAGACCAGTGTTTAAAAGAAATGCCATTTTATTTAGCCATGAAAACCATTGATATGTATCAAATCAATTCATTACTAAAAGGTTGTCCCACGTTTCAGCCACTTTCAGAAAAAAAAATGTGTGGTTATTTAACGGGTTTTATAGATTTAATCTGTGAATATAAGGGCAAATATTTCGTAATGGATTATAAATCAAACTATCTGCCCAGCTATGATCAGGCTAATTTAATCGAAGCCATGCGCCAGCATAATTATGGACTACAATATTGGATTTATACCGTAGTTCTGCATCAATATTTACAGAATAGGTTGGCTGATTACAGCTATCAAAAACACATCGGTGGCGTAAAGTATTTGTTTGTTCGAGGGATGGATGAAAACCTGCAAGCCAGCGGTGTCTACCAGACACTTCCCGACCAAGCAATAATAGAGCAACTGGCTGAGTTGTTTGCTCCTGATAGTCATCCATAACTGAAAGTAAGACTATTAATGTATCCATTGTTAAATATTGAAGTTGAAAAACGTAGGCTAGGCAGTCTTTTTTGCCCACCAATCTAA
>CAYNRB010000142.1:7151-8394 GCA_964399475.1 uncultured Methylomarinum sp. | reverse complement strand
AAGGTTCATATATTAATACTAAAGTCAATATTTTTAGAACGGTTTCGCCGTGCCTTACTCAAGCCACATGTTGCCCCACAGGGAAACAGCTGATAATTCAATAAAATTTACATAAAAGGCAAAATCTGTTTAAGAATTTTTCCATTTGTCGCCAATATCTGCTTAGGAAAAACCCCTTGATTGCCTTTAAAGTCAGTTACGGTTGCACCTGCTTCCAGTGCAATCAAAGCACCTGCTGCAACATCGTATAAATTCAATTCCTGCTCCCAAAACGCATCAACCTGACCATCTGCGACTAGGCATAAGTCCATTGCAGCAGAGCCATAACGCCGTTGACCTGTCGTTTCTTCTGCTATCCTGCAAAATCTCTTCAAGTTATTTTCTACCAAATAAGAGCGTAAACAAGCAAATCCAGTTGCTATCATTGAATCGGCTAGGCTTGCTTCTGTTGAAACAGATATGGTTTTGCCATTTTTGCTTGCTCCTTTACCTTTTGTGGCAAGATACAAGTCATCTAAGGCAGGCGCAAAAACAGCTCCAGCAATTAATTCTTGATTAATTTCTAGAGCAACGCTAATAGACCAAAAATACTGCCCCTTGGAAAAAGAGTGAGTTCCATCTATAGGGTCAACAATCCATCGATTATTCTGGTCATTAGACTGACCACTTTCTTCTCCCCAAAAGCCATATTCCGGATAGGCTTTCTCTAATGCTTCTTTTAAGTATGCTTCTACTTCAACATCCGCATCCGTGACTAAATCTCTAGGACTTTTTTTATTTATGCCTACATTCTCCAGATCATTAAAATGACGCATAGCGATAGAACCCGCTTTTCGAACAATGTCTTCAAGAACTTCCAGTGAAATTGGCATTACTTTTACCCTGTTAAAAAAACGCTAAAATACTCACACAATTACGGAATATTATTTAATCAAAAATTCAGATTTGTTTCGACCTGAATCAACAAACGCCTGCATCCATTTTGGAGTCACACCACGTCCAGACCAGGTCTGCGAATTATCATCAGGATTACGATATTTAGGCGCAACTTTTTTGCCTTTCCTAGGTGACTTATTAATGCCTTCAATAATAGAAACAGTAATACCAATCGAATCCGCTAAGGCTTTAATTTGTAGAATAACTTCCTTATGTTTTATTTCCTGCTTATCTTTTAAAGCCTTTTCTGCTTGTTCAATAACAGCTTGAAGTTCATTTTCTGATAAATTGTTATAATCAGTCATTA
>CAYNRB010000142.1:0-7051 GCA_964399475.1 uncultured Methylomarinum sp. | reverse complement strand
ATAGTTTAATAGTTAATTACTTATATAATAACATCTAAATAATATTTATTTAAGAATTACCTTAAATTTAAGTTCATTTAAAACAATATCATTCTGATTAACTAAACTCACTCTCCAGTCACCCACCTTATTATAAGATATTAATTTACGGGTTGTAGCCCTCCATCTATTACCCATTACATTTATCTGTTTTTTAAATATAATCTCATTATTCCACCGCCATTGATGATATAAAACTGATTCTTTCATATCTATTATTTCAGTAAAATAATAGATAGCAGTAGCCTGATTTTTATTGACTGTTATTGATGAATCAATAATACCGATTGGTTCCTTTTCTAAAAGTCCGGTTGATAATGATGCTCTTAATATTTTTTTCGAATCTGATTTAGTGGGATAAGAAAAGGCTTCCTCAATTACTTTAACAGCAACTTTTTGAACGTCAGGTTCTTTGGTATTTGGCAGTACGATTGTCGGAATATTTTCTGGTTTTTTTTCAATTTTAGGTTGAATGCTCTCAGGTTTAATTAATTCAACATCTGGCACAACCTGTATTTTATTTTCCTGAACGGGTAAAGGTAATTTTTTATAAACCGCGAAAGCTATTATCATTAAAATAATTATGATAACTAATAAAAAAGCAATTATTCTTTTTAAATTCCATTCTGTTACATCCGTTTGTTGGCGTAACTTATCTGGATTACTTACTTTGTTTTGTATATTAACCTTAATACTAATTTTATTACTGTTTACCATGTTTCTTCTTATATAAGATTAAAAATACATCCATAATGATATTTTTTTGGTTAGCTAATTATAACCATACTCCTGTCGCTAACGCTCCTCTTATAGATAGAACTCTATTAGGTTAAATATATGATGGTATGTGCGATATATAGCTTAAAATTTCAGTGATGATTCAATAACAATTAGAAATGTTCTATGCGCTAATGCTATTTAGATACGATTAAATGCATTAACAAATAATCTTAGATTGATGAGTTAGTTTATCAAGCATAGCAAGATAACTCTTAACTTAACCCAAAACTCAATCAGTGTAGTATTAGGTTAGGTTTTTTCGCTAGGCTAAAAATTCTAATCCAATCTACGCCTCATAAGGTATTGTTTATTTGTTCATTACACCTTATGTAAGCAGAATTACACTATACGCTTTGATTTCCCAAAAAAACAACGACAGACCTACACTACCCATCAAACTAAATGTGCCCATAAATCATGCTCGTCAGCTTCTTCAAACTCTACATCAACAAAATCACCCACCTTTAAATGGGTTGCACCATCAATAAAAACCTGTCCATCAATCTCAGGTGCATCTGCTTTACTTCGAGCAACTGCACCTTCTGCAACTACTTCATCGATTAATACGGTTTCGATTTTTCCGACTCTGCGTTTTATTCTAGCTGCGCTAATTTCAGATTGATGCGCCATAAACCGTTTTAAACGTTCCTGTTTAACAGCCTCAGGTAATCCATCAGGTAATTCATTGGCTTTTGCTCCTCGAACTGGAGAATAGGCAAAACACCCGACTCTATCCATCTGGGCTTCTGTTAAAAAATCCAGCAATTGCTCGAATTCTTGTTCTGTTTCACCCGGAAAACCAACAATAAAAGTACTGCGAATGGTAATCTCTGGACAAACACGTCTCCAGGACTGAATACGTTCTAAATTATTTTCTGATGCAGCTGGTCTTTTCATCAATTTTAAAATTCTACTACTGGCATGCTGAAAAGGGATGTCCAGATAAGGCAAAACCTTACCTTCTGCCATTAATGGAATAATTTTGTCAACATGGGGATAAGGATAGACATAATGCAATCGAATCCAAATATCTAGATCACCCAATGCTTCAACCAAATCATAAAGCTGAGACTTGACTGGTCGTCCATTCCAACTTCTGGTTTCATATCTTAAGTCAAGCCCATAGGCACTGGTATCCTGAGAAACCACCAACAACTCTTTAACACCTGCTTTAGCTAATCTCTGCGCTTCTAATAAAACCTCATCAACAGGTCGACTCACCAGATCACCCCGCATAGATGGAATGATACAAAAACTACAACGATGATTACAGCCTTCCGAAATTTTTAAATAAGCGTAGTGATCTGGGGTTAATTTAATGCCTTGCGGGGGTACTAAATCTGTAAATGGATTATGTTTAGGAGGTAAATGCTGGTGAACAGCCGCGATAACTTCATCCGTTGCATGCGCGCCACTAATATTTAATACCTGGGGGTGACGCGCTCTAATTTCTTCTTCTCTAGCACCCAAACAACCTGTAACGATGACCTTGCCATTCTCAGCCAAGGCTTCTCCGATACTGTCTAAAGATTCCTCTACGGCAGAATCAATAAAACCACAGGTATTAACAATAACAATATCAGCATCAGTATAAGTCGGGGAAATTTGATATCCTTCTGTACGTAAACGCGTAATGATCTGCTCACTATCAACTAATGCCTTGGGACAACCCAAACTTATAAACCCAACACGGGGATCCTTCATTCCACACTCTCAACTTAAATTTTAAAATCCTTACAATTTTATCAGAGGAATGTACATAAATTTAAAAAAGTTGCAAATCAAAGTCTTATTTTTCCTGTTTCTGCTTCTATTACTACTATTTTTAAAATCATAATTGATACTTAGGAACGAGGATTAATTTATATCCTCACTCTTTAGAATAGATAAATTAAATTATTAATTCCCAATTTATACTTCGCACGGTCACGGTTGCGGATTTCTAGCGGTCGTTTTTTGCCGATAGACTGCGTTGCTGAAACAGTTGCGTAGCTTGCTATGCGCCCGTTTCAGCGCCTTGCTATCGACAAAAACCAACTCGCTAACAATTCCGCAACCGTGACCGCGCGAAGTATAATATCCATATCCCGAAAAACTTTAAACTCTAGAAAATTAAACTATACTTGCAAATACTAACATGCTCGTCAATTCATAATATTCAGGTAGTAATAGTTATATTCCAGACTGAATTAACATAGAAATTGACCTATTTGGTTATGTACAATTATTCGCATCGCTTAAATCTGGTATTTAAATATAAACCATATTAATTAAGATCGTTTCCAGAATAAAACCTCTAACACTCCAAATTAAACAAACACAGATCAGGAAAACACTATGAGTTTCAGTCTATCGCCAACCAATAAATACTTTGAAAAAATTGTAAATATTGCAAATATTGACGAAATAATTTTTATCTCTCTCATTGCGGCTAGCTTTATCGGTGAACTGCTAATGAATGTATCACTGTTATTTGGTTTTTTTTATTGGATTGCTGTTACTCCCTTCTTTTTCATAACCTCAATATTAAGTGAAAAAATTAAAAACCAGCGAACCGGACGTGAAACTCAATACCTTGTTAGATATGAAATGTTTTATTGGGGAAGTGCATTTGTTGCAGTGATACTGATTTTTTTTCTCTGGGATATCGAACGAATTGGCCCATCAGAAGCCAGCATCTTTATCCACATAATTTTGGCACATACGATGTTTTTGAGTGGGATCATTTTAGGTTTACGATTTTATTTAATCGGGATTCTTTTGTTTGCCACCGCAACTTTGAATATTGTTACCGACTTTAGTTTGAACTTTGGTTTAGATTTATTATTTATTGTAGTCATTGCCTGGCTTGGTTTTAAAGTTAAAAACCAATTTATATTTCCCATTTTGAAAAGAGAGTCAGATTATTCAAAAAGTGAAGATGACTATTCTGGCAAAGACCGACGAAGTTAAAATGCACCATAACTCGGAAGGTTTGAGAGAAGAAAATTAAGCAAACGATTTCGATTATCAACTGGTAATTGGATAATTTTACATTGTAAACATTAAACAGAGTGAAAGATAAACCAGTAGCGGGATACCCTATTTAATTAACTGGCTAGAAGGTGATAAAAATCCAGCTATTTTAATGCCCTAACTCTCATTTAATTTTCTGTGATGATGATTTAAAACCTGATGCTGCCGAAACTAAAGCTGGCGGCCTAGGTTTTATTGGCATTAAAGGAATCAGTGTATATTGTCTTTTTACGGCTCTCACTGCATATGCCATTGAAAAAAACGTCCTGTTTCCTAATATAAAACGATCAGGTTCATTAATAATTGAGTCTAAGGTGAATTCTGAAGTCGTTTTAATTTCAAAATTTAACAATTTCAACCAGTCCAAAACTCTAGTCCGGGAAATAAAGTTTCCTCGCCAGGAATTAGACATTTTTATATTCCATAAAAAATGTAAGCGCACCCAGACATTAAGCGGATTCAGATTCAAGATAATGACATCACCTTCAGGTTTTAATATCCGCTCAATTTCTCTCATGGTTTGAAAGCGATTCGCATCAAATTCTAATAAATGAGGTATAAGCACCATATCAACCGTCTCGCTTTGTATAGGTAAACGATAAGATTTAGCCTGAACCTTTACTGCCTTTGTACAACCTTCTCCTCTTGCATCAAGAATGCAAAATCTTTTATAAAAGGTGCAGTCAATAAACTCATCTTCCCAGCCTAAACTCCCCATTTGCAAAATAGTCTGTTTACAACTGACCGTAATTGATCGCTGGAGATATTTTTTTTCCAGAATCTGCAATAACTTGCCTTGTGGTGTTTCATAAAAGGAAAATAAAAACTTTCTTTTCATAATGTTAATAGGAAAATAAATGCATCGTGATATATAATTAAATTTAAGATTAATTTGTAAAACATTTAAGGTAATGACTCAGTATAATTCAATCAAGCCATTCAGATACTTTCTTTATTTAATACTACTTATTGTTACAGGATGCGCAGAAAAAACCAGCAAGCATGTTTTTATCAATGAAATACCGCCTGGAGTTTCCCCTGACTTTGCTTCAACATCTATTGTTTCCACTGATCTGAATAAGGAAAGACAACATCACACTAAATTACCTGATTCAAAAGAACTTAGTCGTTTAGATGACGGTGATGGAAAAACCAGCCATCAGTCTTCTCAAGCTGTTCATCACAATAACATATGGACTCGATTGGTTTCTCTGTATTCACTGCCCGTAATTGAGAATGAACGGATCAACCATGAACTCAAAAAATTTCTCAAAAACCCTGAATATTTGACAACCATTCAAAAAAGAGCAGAACCTTATCTTTATTTTATACTTGAAGAAATTGAAGCCAAACAAATTCCAGGAGAATTAGCTTTACTTCCAGCCATAGAAAGTGCCTTTAAACCTACTGCAGTTTCTAGAAGTCTTGCTTCAGGGCTTTGGCAATTCATGCCAGCAACAGGCCGCTTATTTAAACTCAAACAAAACTGGTGGTATGATGCCCGAAACGATGTGGTCTCATCAACCCAAGCGGCAACAGACTATCTTAAACAACTTAGCAAAACATTTGACGATGACTGGTTATTAGCGCTTGCAGCCTATAATGCAGGGAAAGGAACCGTTAGAAAAAGAATTAATAGAAACCTGAAGAAAAACTTGCCCACAGACTATTGGTCATTACCTTTACCTAAAGAAACTCAATATTATGTGCCAAAGCTATTGGCTCTCGCAAAAATATTTGCCAATCCTAGCAAATATAATATCTCCTTAGAATCATTTCCTAACAAAGCTTATTTTAAATATGTAAAACTTGACTCCCCAATAGATTTAGGCATAGCGACTAAAATGGCAGGAATGACTGAAAATGAGTTTTTTAATTTAAATCCTGGCTACAAAAGATTCACCACAGATCCTGACGGTCCTTACCACCTATTAATCCCCGTTGATAAAGCTGAAATTTTTGAAAAAAAGCTGGCACTTACCTCTCCTAAAGATCGTATCAAATGGATTCGCCATATAATTAAAGAAGGTGAAAACCTGGGTAATATTGCAATAAAATATCATACTACTGTTAATGCACTACGCTATAGCAATCGTCTTGCAAACAATAAAATACGAGCAGGTAATTTTTTGTTGATTCCCGATTCATTTTACAAAACCAGACCTAGTCAACAAAGAGCCAATAAACACTATTATACGGTAAAAAAAGGCGATACATTTTGGTATATAGCGCGTCTCTTTTCAGTAAGAAGTCGAGATATTGCTAACTGGAATAATATCTCACTAACTAAAATATTACGCCCTGGACAGAAATTGATAATCAAGAAAAGTTAAGGCCTCTGAATCTAAAATTAGCCTAGTTTAGGAATGGGCACGAAATGACTTGAGCAACTCTGGCGTAGGATTTTTGTTCGTCTTCAACTAACACAGGGATGTGTGTAGGTAGAACAATGCAGGAGCTATTGTCGAGGCGCAGCGTAGGGCGCATAGCAAGCTATGTAACCGAAGCTGCAACGCATTACGCCAAGGATGGCGTGTAGTAGAGCAATGCAGGAGCAATTGCCGAGAAGACGGACAAAAAGACAAGCTAGTTGCTCAAGTTATTTAGTGCACGTTCCTGTCATAACCATGTCAATACCTATTTTTACATGTTTTTACTATCAATCATCCACACAAAATCCTTCCATCTGAAATCATACATCAGCAGACTTAGTTTTTATGCAGTATTCATGTTTTTTTAATTATCACTTAGCTTATCAAGCAAAGTATATAACCGTACCTTACACTTTAAAAACGATTGCAGCTGTTTTTTAGTGAAAAAGAAGGTCAAAATTTAAAAACGCCCCAACAATATCTGTTTCTATTATAAGCCGTGCAAATTTAATTCAGCTTTTCTCACGACTACAAGCCACCCTCATTACCAAATCAGAAACAATTTTGTTTCTCAACTAATCTGTTTCTACTCAACCACTATGGACTGAAAGTCCATAGGTTGTTTTAAAACGACTGAAAGTCGTTCCCGTATTTACTTATTTGCAACTATTCAAATACTATAAATTTCAACTTTAAACCCAAACAAACAACGATTAAACCAATAGACGATTTAATGTATCCGCTATAAATCCCAGGGGGAACGTGGAAGACCGACAGCCACTCAGACATACCATCAATGTAGCCTGGATGGAGCGTAGCGGAATCCGGGGTCAGTCGATCATTCC
>CAYNRB010000141.1:0-8403 GCA_964399475.1 uncultured Methylomarinum sp. | reverse complement strand
TGCGGTACAGCAACTCCCTCCGCTAATGATGGAAAATCATGATCAAAAACTTCAATAGTCTCAGTAGTATATATTTTACCTTCACGAGATAAATTTCCTATTGGTTCCTTTTTCTTCGTATCCACACTAATTACTGGATTACTATCAGTATTATATTTTTCTTTTAATTCGGCGATACGTTCAAATTGGGCATTACGATCCACATGACTTCCCCCCACCTTATTTTTTAATGGCTTCCGTTTTACATAACCATTTTTTTCAATAACTTTTTAACAATATTATGACTGACGTTAAACCCTTCTTTAGCTAATAAATCGCTAATATTAGCTCGTGTTAAATTCGTCCACTTTTGCGTTTCATCCATTGGATTAGCAGCAGTATGCTCTTTTAGTAAATGTAGAAAAAGCTCATTAATATCAGGCTGTTTTTCAAGGACTGCCTTTCGGCCGCCTCCATTACCTCTACTGCGATTTTGATCCAGCGATTCTTCCGCTAGAAGCTCTTAAAATTTAGACTCAAAACAGGCAAGTTAATCTATGAGTAATCCAAAACTAAATGACTTCCCTGAACAAGATATTATTCATCTCGTCATTAGTGAATAAAATGAAGTGGATAGCGTAGAAATAAGCCAAAATATTACCGCAGATTTAAATCAGGAAGGAGAGTTAATTGGTGTGGAAATTCTAAAAGCCAGTACATTTTTAAGCGATTTCGTTTTAGAAACGACTCAAGCGAAATTACTTAACTTAAACCGTCTTTCATCATGGAATTTTCGATTTTATTTAATTAATAATTTAATAAATAACTCACATTATAAAATACCGATTATAAGTAGCCTGGATGCAGTGAAACGGAATCCAGGGTTCAAGGCTATAGAGTAGAAACCTGGATTTCACTCCGCTACATCCAGGCTACATTAGTTTCCATCTTTAATGAGTAAAAAAATCTTAAAACAGTTAATAATGCTTACAAATCTTAAATCACAGATAAAGGTTGGGTGAATATTTAAACAAAATATGTATTTTATTTTACTAAATTAATAAATATTATTATTGGGTCGGTAAAAAAAGTATATATTTTATCACTGAGTAGTGGTTATAAATAATTGAATATTAAGCTTATATTTAATTATTGGAATTGCAAGTTGGTATAATGAAAGACGGCTTAAAACAACACCAGGTAGATTAAAAGAACTGAAATGGAAGGTCAATAAGATATTTTCCCTGGTTTTTTATTGCGCATGATAATCTAACATTCTTTCTTTTAGCTCATTCCAAAGATTCAGGCGACCAGAGCTCCCCACCTTTTTGCCTTTACCGCGGAACTTAGCTAGCCATAAACCCGATCCATTGAAACTATACACAGGCAACAAATCAGTTCGTAGAGTAGCTTTTTTTATTTGAGGAATCAAATTATCAAGAACGATAGGAACAGCTCTTGGAGAAGAAAAATAGGTTAGTACCATATGTGCTTGATTTAATCTCAAGGCTTTTACATAGGTTAAGCGCATCTTGTTTTCTGGAACACCTAATTCTATTAGGGTGAAATATTTGGCAATTGAATAATCTTCACAATCCCCCGCGCCTTTAGACAAGAATTCCAACGGGGTTGCCCAATAGTCCTTTAAATTCCATAGGGTCTTGTCGTCAACAAATTCTATCCGCTGATTAAAAAAATTATTAACTAGATTTAATTTTTCTAGTTCAGGCAATTCTTTTCTGCTTTGCATTAATTCTTGCCACAAGTTAATTCTTTTTACGGCTGCTTTACCATTTTCTTTTTCAATTTTCAACAATAATTCTTGACTTATATTCAACTTTGCTGGAACTGAGAATATTGTGAACACCCCTAACAAGACTATCAACAATCTACTATATTTCAGTACTGGATGACTTGTTTTTAAAGTCAAACCATCTTTACAGCTAGAAAAAAATACAAACTTCATTTTTTTCAGCATTAGATAGTATCCATGTATGAAAATCAAAAACTAATCTATAAAAGTTATCGGCTTCCACCTACAATACCGATATGCTTAAGACAAGCAATGTCTGCATCAGATTGAACATTCTCAGCAAGAATAATGATATCCAGCAATTCACAAATTGCCTGAATTGTTTCTACAAATACTTTTTTCTCTGGCTTTATTGAAATATCCTTTCCAATAACTCTGGCTAAACGAATGAAATCAGGTTTGAGTTCTTTCAGTGTCTCTGAGGACATGGACTGCGTTTCAAATCGTTTGATAATAACTTTTACATGCATTTTATGTACAAAATCAATAAAGTCCTTATAAGCGAGTATTTCTTTAGAGACGGCATAAGCGGAAAGATTAAAAACCAGTTGATCAGAAATTGATTTATTTTGTTTGACTATATCAAATAACCAGGAACGAAAACCACTATTTTTGATGGTTCTGGTCGATACATTGATGGCGATTAAATGTGAAATTTTTTCATTTTTAATGTAATTAATGGTATTTACAATTACGCTTTTATCGAGTTCAATAATTTTGGAAAATTTTTCAGCAATTGATACAAAAGTTCCGATTGAAACTAATTCTCCCTTTTCATTGAGAACTTGTGTAAAAGCCTCTTCCATGAGTATTGCCCCAGAATCAAAACTTTCTACCTGTCCGACAAATAAGGTTTTGTACGCTTGATTATCAATTACCTTAAAAACAAATGCCTTCCACTCAGCGATATCTTTGGCTCTATCTTCACCTGTTCTCATGTAATATCTATTAACACCAATGAGTCTGGCTTGCTCGTATGCCTCATTAGCAGCTAATAAAATGCCTGCTGTGGTATTGACGGGATTAAAGGGTACGACACCGATATGGGCAATATCTGTTTTTTGGTATTTTTCACCTACTTCTGTAAATGAAATACTGAGTAATTGAGCTATTTTTTCAATTTCTGCTAACTGAGTCTGAGTTATCAATAAAACAAATTCTGATCCAAAAAAACGATAAGCTGATATTTTACTTGTTTCGGATACTTTAATTAAGACTTGAGCAAAATCCTTAATAAAATAGTCAATTGAATCATTTCCAAATTCTTTAACTAGACTACTGAGCCCATCAATTTTTATCATGAATATATAGGCATTAAAATCTATGGCGTTAGCAAAAAAATGCTTCATATCTACTTCAAAACTGGTTTTCTTTTTTAATCCAGTTAATTCATCAAGTTGTAACTTTATACCTATGTCATCAAGTTTTGAGTTGAGGCTATTAATGACTTTTTCAATTTTTTTAGACATCATGTTCATGGAGGTAGTTACATTTCTAACCTCTGATGTCCAAGGCAGTTCATCAATTGTTTCAAATGTGCCACCAGCGATAGTTAATGCCATGTGATCAATTTTCTTTAAAGAAGACAGCGTAAAACGTAAAACTATTGATAATAAGCCGATAGAAAAAATAAACATTGCAAGTGCAAGATAAAAACTGGTTTTTGTCTGGTCGTACAATTTTACATAAGCAAATCCTGGGTTAATAGTAACCTTCACTACACTACTGATATTCCATCCTGAATTGATTTCACTTTTGGCTGAGGCTGTTTTAATGGAAATAAAATTTATAAACCATTTCGGCACATCTTGAACTTCTCTCTGGTTTGTTAAGGTCACTAGGGGTTTGTTTTCTAGATTAAGCAATTTGATTTCTTGATAGTAACCCCTATCGAAAATAGCATTCATTGTGGTTTCTATAATTGGATCAGTTTCATTTGCCATATAAGGACTAAGTGCGACTCCTAAAGAGGTAGCCGTATCCTGAGCATGAATTTCTGCTTCACCTTCTAAATAACTTTTTATACTATTTAAACTCAATACAAAGTTGACACTAAAAATCATTAGGAACAATGCTGAGATAAGTATTAACAGTTGTTTAGATAAGGCCATTCTGTTATTTCCTCTAGTAATAAATATGTTTGTGAGAATGATTTGTAAGATATACGGATCTACTCAATCATATTTCAATATATCGGACTTCATAGTTCATTGTTTACATTGCCATCAATCCCATTTTTTATATGTGGGTTGGATGAAATGTTTAATTCGGGTATAAATACCAAAAATTGAAACAGCAGAGCTAGTTTTATTGGACTGTTTTTCCATGTTGAGGCAACAGTTTCGTAGTATGCCATGCATCAATTTTATAGCATAGATGACAATCAAAAAATCTGCCCAGTAGAGTGAGTGATTTATTTATTGAGAGTTATCTAACTGTCACAAACCTAAGATCGTTTGGCATATTTTAAACTTCTTTCTGCAAGCGATGTAAACATCACTTGTATCCAGCCAGCCTGGTTTTTTAATTGTGAATCGACTTTATCATAACTAATTCTAACCAATGTACAATTTTCAATAGCTACAATTTTCCATTTTCTGGGTTCTCGGCTGAAATAGGCGAGTTCCCCAACCATTTTCCCTGCGCCTATTGAGTTGTCTAATATACTTCCATCCGAAAATTCTCTTTGAAGAAAACCTTCTTTAATCAGGTATATTGCATCACCAATTGAACCTTCATGGCAGAGAATTTCTGTTTTATAAAGTGACAATTGCTTTATATCTTCTCCCCAGAAAAAATCTTTATCATTTAAAATAAATTTCTTTAGCTCTTGCGAAATAATTGAGTAATTCAGGCTACATAATTGAATTGATTTCTGATTTATAAATTCGATGGGAAAATCAGCGTAATTTTGACTGGAAATTTTTACTTTTGTGCCTTTTAATTTTACAAGTTGATTAAAAAATGGCGTATCAATAGGACATGATTTTAAATCAATCAGTATGTATTCATACTTTACTTTGGAAATTTTTTTTAATAAATCAGATTGATCCATTGCATCCTGAATATGTTTAATTTTCGGTAATTCTTTTTCAATGGTTGAAGAGGATTTATCCAAATATAGCGTGTCATTTGTAGCGATTAAAAACTTCATTTTTCTACTACCTATAAATATCAATTTGTAAAATAATGAGTGGCAAGATGAAATTGATGGATAAGTGCAGCTTGGAAAAAGTGCTCTTAGCTATCTAATAAATTTAGATTGCCGAGTGTTGAACGGGCTCTTGCTAGTTCGTTGAAGCAACCAGAACTTCCATCAAAACAATATTGTTGGGATAATAGTTTAAATATAGACGAATATAAAAATTCAATCATATTATGTTCATCAGTTTATTAGAAATTAGGCTTGTTTATGTTTGCTCTGCTCAATGATAGATAGCGTATTTGTCGTAGTACGTTGTAAGAATATTAGATTAACTATGTACTTAGTTTGTACTGAAAATGAAACTAACAGATTAAATAATCAAGTCTTTTGCTAAAGAATTTAAAACAGTAAAGGTAAGGCAACACGCAATAAATAACCCACCAATCTTGCTTGTCTTTTTGTCCGCCTTTGGCGTTGCCACTTCGGTTACATAGCTCGCTATGTGCCCTACGTAGCAACGCCAAAGGCAAACAAAAATACGTCGCAATATTGGTAGGTTATTTATTGCGCGTTACCTAATTAGTCTCTAGAAATTATTTTATTGACCGCTATAATTAGCAAGCACATTAACTGAGACTATAAATATGTCCACTAAACAAGCTATAGGAAAAATTTATTTTGAGACAGAAGATGAACTAATTGTTTTTGCAGTTGTGAATTCTTCGTCAGATGAATTTGAATATGCAGAAGAATGGCTGGAAGAGCAATTAATAGCCTATGGATGTGCTGGTTTAAATGTATTGAAAACTGCCCACGAGAAATTAACAGAGCTTTTTGCCAGCAATAAACAAGGAAGAGTGATGCTGGGTTACAAAATTGATTCTAAAGTTGGTCTTGAGCTTTCAGAAGATCAGTTGGTGGCGAAATTATATATTACAGCACCGGAGGGAGGTAATTCTCCTGGATCTAAAGAATTGGTAGAAGTGTTGAATAGTAAAGATGTCAGCCTCAGTCTGGTTGATAAAAAAAAGATAGTTGATTTGGTACGAAAATCTCAAATTATTGCGCCAGGTGAGTCTGTAGATATAGTCATTGCAAATGGCAGAGCTCCGCAACACGGAAAAGATACACAATTTGAATGCCTGCTAGAGAATGTAACGGATCGTCGACCAAATAAACGCGATGATGGTTCTATTGATTATTACGATTTAGGTGAAATACCTTGTGTTGATGTGGGTAGTGAATTGATGAAACAAATTGCTCCAACACCTTCAAGAAATGGTCGGAGTGTGACTGGGAAGGATTTGAAAGCAAGGGTAGGAAAAATACTTAAATTTAATAAATGCAAGGGAGCCGAAGTCAGTCTAGATAATCCTGAAATACTGATTGCAACAGAAAAAGGCCAGCCTATTATTACCAATAAAGGCGTTATAATTGAAAAAATATATATGGTAGAAAATGTAGATATACAGACGGGACATATTGAGTTTGATGGTACTCTTGTAGTTAAAGGTGATGTCGCATCAGGTATGAAAATAAATGTGACGGGTGATGTACAAGTTTTCGGTATAGTTGAAAATGCTTGTATTGAAGCGGGTGGGAATATAGATATTAAACTGGGTGCAATTGGCCGTGCTGAAAGCCTTGGATCTGAAGGAAAAATGCAAATAAATTGTAAAGGAAATTTATCTGCCGGTCAGTTAGAGAACGTTATTGCAAATGTCCAAGGTGATGTGCTTATAAAGTCCCGAATATCGAATTGTCAGGTTAAGGCGGGGTATCAGGTTATTGTGGGTAACCCACGGCAGGAAAAAAGCGGTATTGTTGGAGGAAGTATTATTGCGGGTTCAGTCATACGTGCAGAAGTATTAGGTTCTTCTGCAGGGACTTTAACTTCTGTTGCCATCGCTTGTAGTGAAGAAATCCTAAATAATTTTGATAGGATAAAAGCTGAAATAACTGAATATGAAGAATTGCTTGGCAAAATGCTAAATTTGACTGTTGGTTTGTCTAAAAAATCCTCAGAAAAATCAAAAAAATTACTGATTAAAGTCAAAAAAGATACTCAAGAAGTCAAAGCAAAAGTGAATGCATTAATCAATCAGAAATATGAACTTGAAACCGCTATTAAAGATGCCAGCTCCGGTAAGATTATTGTTCAAAAAGAAGCATTTCAAGGTGTTACAGTAAAAATTATGCTTAAAGAACAACAGATAAAATCAAAATACAATAAAGGCATGTTTGTGTTATTTAATGGTTCTATGTCATTCAATTCTGTGATGTCATAGTGAGTTGTCATCAATTTATTCCCCACCGATAAAGCTTTGCTGTCGCCATGCTTCATAGCTAACAAGTGCGACCGTATTGGATAGATTCATACTCCTGTTATTGGGTTGCATTGGGATTCTTAATTGATGGTTTTCAGGAATAGTTTGCTGGAGATCTTTTGGCAAACCAGCCGTCTCGGAGCCGAATAATAAAATATCGCCTAATTGGTACTCAACTTGATGGTAACTTTTCTTTCCCTTAGTTGTTATAGCCCAAACTCTAGGTTTAGACAGGGTTTTAATAAAGCTTGGGTAATCTTTATGCAGAGTAATATTAGCTAAGTCTTGATAATCAAGACCTGAACGACGTAAGCTTTTTTCTTCAAGATCAAAACCTAGCGGTTCGATCAAATGTAAATGGCAGCCATTATTGGCTACTAGTCTTATAATGTTTCCTGTGTTTTGTGGGATTTTTGGTTCAAAAAGAACGATATTAAACATTTTTGAGTAAATTCTTATTCTAAATCTGAGTATTCTATGTGTTTTAACTATAATCAGCCAGTATCATTATAGTTTTAGTTGGGCTGTTCTTTGTATGTCGTAAAAAAATGCATGCTAAAACCGAGGTTCCTTCTCTGTAAATAATTTTGTTCCGAACACACTAACAAGTATCAGTCTTTCAATTACTTACTTAATAAACAATGTCTTAACTAGTTTTTTATTTTTTAGCGTAGCGAAAAAACGTAACCGAACAGCACATAGATTAACGGGGAAATGTTGGGTTACGTTATCGCGCTTCGCTTGATAAGCTAACCCAACCTGCGGCCTAAGTCATTGTTTGTTAATGCCTTGTTCATTAAGTAAGCAGTATTGCTACCAGTCTCGAACTTAAAACCAAACCACCTATTAATGGCTCTTTTGAAAAACGAGTGGGTAAATTATAATATACTGAGTCTATAAACTATTAAAATCATATATTATGCAATCAGAATTATTTCAACAAGCCCTCCCTATTAATTCCCCTTGATTCATTAAATCAATCAATTTTAATGCAGAAAAAAAGCGGCTTGATATCCATATAGACTTTAACCTGGGAAGTACTTTTGCCGATCCTGATGTGGATGATGGCGAGGTAAAAATGTACAAGGCGTATGATACCGTTAAAAAAACCTGGCAGCATTTAAATTTCTTTGAATATG
>CAYNRB010000140.1:0-8415 GCA_964399475.1 uncultured Methylomarinum sp. | reverse complement strand
GTTTTTTGTGGTTGGTATGTATTAGTCGCTCAAAGGCAGACAAAGCATCACGCACGTTGGAGACATCAAAATCACTGCCTTTTTCCAGCCATGTTGAAAACAAATTTTCATAGGCAATAAAGTAGCCTAGGTCTTTTCTGATGTACTCAGCTGTTTCGGCATCGTCTTCGCTTAAGTTGGCAATTTCAGCATCTGACATACCTTGCTTTTTGGCGTACTGAATTTCTTGGTCTGATAGATATTTATAGAAAATAAAGCCCAGAATGTAGTCTTTATACTCATTCGCTTCAATTTTGGAGCGCATTTGATTAGCAGATTCCCAAATTTTGGCTGCTAATTGTTGTTTATTCAAAATTTTTGTCCTTTTTGTATCGTAACGAGGGGGGTATAGAATGGGTATGTATAACGCCTAAATCAGATGCCATAAAAAGGGGCAGAAATTTTGCGTCTTCTTGCAAAATTTGTGACGCTTTTTATGGTCAGCTGGATTATTTGGTTATGTTTCATTAACCACATGGTTTTAAGTCCGTTGGAAAAGAGCTAAAAGTAGCTCTTTCCTTATCGTTGTATTCACCAATTTTGCTTCGTGAATTCCAACCTCGATTTAAATGAGAAAAAACATGACCGATTTGAATTTCGTAGTCTATTTCGTTAATTTTTCCATCTTTCTCCATATCCTTTATCAAGCCCTCAAGATGATCTCTCGCATCATCAAGTTCATACATTAAGGAAGACCATTCTACGGGATTAGATTTTGCGTTTATCATATTATTCTTGAAACATTACAGTTTATTAGACGGAATTCCGTTACTTTGGATATATTCAGAATCCAGCCTATCTTAAAAAAACAATATACCCTCAATAACTTTTTTATAGTTGTAAGGTTATAATATATATAATTTAATATATAAAACAAAACCCAGTAACATTCATAAAAACAAGAAAGGTAGAATCTAAAGCAATTCTTTGATTTAAAAAACTATTCAATATAAGAAAATTTGCAAAAAAATTATCATACAATTTTTCAAGGAAATTACTTCTCGTCTGTTAACCAGAACATTTACTTCTCAGTCGATATTAAATACAAATTCAGGAGATACGGCTATTACCATACAATAGAATTAAGTTAAAAACTAGCCTTGAAATAATTAGAATGCAGAGAAAACTTGTAGATAAATTATGAGGCTTTAAAATAAAACACAAATCATCAAAGAATCATCACCTCCGCCTGCAACAACTTAATTTCATCCCTAACCGCAACGGAAAAAGGTGTCGGAAGAATGTCTCAGGTCTTGTATTTTGAATTCAACCTTTTTTGTGCCCAAAAACTGCTAACAAAGTGTTAAAAGGGAAGGTCTTCGGACATCAAGTTTGAAATGAGTTGCTTTCTCGATTGTTGATCTTTTTATCCAAAGTCACCAGATTATCCAGCTTCATGTTAACCCTGCGTTAGCTTCACAAGAAAAAAACCGCCCTCATCATAATTGCCTATTTCAACTATATGTTAAAAAGATCCAATAAATTAGCTCGTAGGGCGAAAAAGTGATAGTGCTGCCGCCATTAATACGTATAACAAACCATGTTCGTTAAAAATGTCGGATAACGCTATCACTCATTCAACCTACGACCAGTCCTACAAGTGGTACGTTCTGTCTTACGAGTTATAACTTCGCACGGTCACGGTTGCGGATTTCTAGCGGTCGGTTTTTGCCGATAGACTGCGTTGCTAAAACAGTTGCGTAGCTTGCTATGCGCCCGTTTCAGAGCCTTGCTATTGATAAAAACCAACTCGCTAACAATTCCGCAACTGTGATCGCGCGAAGTATATATCGTAGTATTATCTATCAAATCAATATTCTAAATAAATATCAAACAGTCGGGAATTAAGAATATCTCAATATTTTATGTTCAAATACCACAGGGCCAACGCAAATGAAAGCAAGCCCCACTCAATTCTGATTTCCTCACACAAATCTCCCCACCATGTTGCAGCAATATTTTTTGGGCAATCGCTAAACCCAAGCCATAACCTCCAGATTGCTTATCCCGACTAGTATCTAAGCGGCTAAAAGGTTGGAATATCTGCTCGTAAAATTGTTCTGGTATACCTAATCCATCATCCTCAATCAATAAATTAAACTGACCGTTTATGATGTGATGACTAATGATTAGTTGAGTTTTTGCATAGCGCAGACCATTGCGAATGATATTGTTAATTGCCCGACTCATTAATAGCTTATCTATGGTGATTGTTTGTTGGTTTCTTTCAATTTGAGTCACTAGAATAACGGGTATTTTAAAGCTGTTCTGATCATACTGACTGATAATAGATTCCAGCCATTGTTGTGAATTAACTTCAGCTAAATTCAACGTTAAATTTTCAGCACTAAATTGTGCATACCTGATCATTTCATCAATAAGTTGATCCAGTTCGTTTACATCTTGATTCATTGACCTCAAGTATTTTTTTCTTTGTTCCTCATCCTTTAAATCGCTAATAATTTGCAGACTAAATTTGAATCGGGTCAAGGGGGTTTTTAATTCATGCGATACGGCATAGGTCAGATCTTGATGTGCTGATATCAGTTCTTGAATACGTTGAGCCATCGCATTAAATGAATCAGCGACAGATCCAATACTGGATGTTTTAGCCAATTTCACACGGGTAGCATAATTCTCTGCACCGAAGTCAATGGCCGTTCTGCGTAGTTCGTGCAGGTCACGAGATAGTGGCCATAACCATAAAAAAAGAGCGCCAGCCACTAACAGATAATAAGTACTGATTAATAAAATTTCAAAAAAAACCACTTCAGCTTTTTCTGGCAGGGGATTAAGCGCAATAATATACTCACTGTTGCTTAGTTGCCGATAATAGACCCTGGCATTATTTTCATCATCCATAACATTGATCTTTCCCTATTCTAGAAATTGTCTTAGCTGATCTGACTCGGAAAAATCACTGTATTGATAGAGCGAAACGGGATATCCCAAATTCTTTTGAATGCTAGTAATTTCTTGTTCCCAGCCTGCTAAAATATTTTGCTGATGTTTTTCCAATATTGTTTCTATATAGAGAAAACTGCCAAGTAATCTATTCTTATTGGTTGCGATATTTTCCTGCAAAGTATAATCTGCCATTATTCGATCTAGCCCCCAACCAACAGTCAAGATCAGTAAAACAATAATCAGATAACTACGAATAAATATAAGCTTTGACATTTATGACCCTGAAAACATCAAGAGACTAATCCCAGGCATCTGCAACAAACAGATAGCCTTTCCCCCAGACCGTTTTCAATCGTTTGGGTTGGTTTTTGTTGTCGCCTAATTTTTTACGTAAATGAGAAATACGCACATCAACTGTACGATCTAATCCATCATATTCTATACCTCTCATCTGCGTAAAAATCTGATCCCGACTGAGTATTGTGCCTGCATTTTTTGCTAATAACCAAAGTAGAGCAAATTCCTGAGTAGTCAGCTCAATTGATTTTTGTTTAAGGGTTGCCTGCTGCGCATTTTTATTTAGAGACAGGTTACCAAAATGAAATTCATGAATTTCCTCAGTGTTTTCGATTTGAGTTTCCATGCGTTGATTGCGTCGAAGCAAGGCTCGAAGACGGGCTAATAACACAGGCGGTTCTATGGGTTTAGTTACAAAATCATCTGCCCCCAGCTCTAGCCCCATAACATGATCAATATCACTATTTTTAGCGGTCAGAATTAAAATTGGTCCTTCAAAAACTTTTCTCAATTGCTGACAGACTTGCAATCCATCTAGGCCGGGTAACATCAGATCAAGAATCACAATATCTGTTGTCTGTGGTGTAAATTCGGCTACCGCAAGATCACCTCGATGTTGTAAGCTGACCTTAAACCCCTGTTGCTCAACATATACTTTTATCAGTTCAGCCAGCCGCAGATCATCTTCTACTAAAAGCAAATTAACAGTTCTCTGCTCTATCAAAGTAAACTCCATATGTGTCGTCTGCGTCGTCTGATCTGTTTTTTGGGAAAACGGATAATACGAATCTGGGTTTTTATCAGAACTTCTTTTTCACCCAGACGTTTTAACCAGAATGTTATGGGTTTTTCAGTTACGATACTCTGTAATAAATGCCCCCCTTGGGCATTTTTCCAACAGTATAATGCTGCCTCTTTTTCTGATGATGATAAACAAATATCGGCTTGTTCAAAACTTAACCAGCCCAATTCTGTCTCCATTTTGCAGAGTCGATGATCTGAAGGAATAACACAGATACGCGGTTTTGCCCACAGCTTCCAGAAACTCTCGCTATTTTTTTCCGATACGCTTTCTGCATGGATAGTGGGTGTCAGAAAAATTAATAAGATCAAACCGACAACAGGATAAATATGAGCAACTGAAATTTTCAAATATAATTTAAATTTGATCATTAGAAGTTATAGATTAAACCAATAAAAAAAGTATTAATGCTTTGCTCGTTTACTATAGGGCTGCGGCGAATACTGCGACTTAAGGTTTCATATTCGGCAACGCCGACTATCCCCCAATTATCATTGATTCGATAAGACAGAGAAAGTTTAGCAAAGCTGTTAAAACCACTCTCTGCTGTATAAGCTGACCGTACCAAGTTTGCTTCTTTGTCACGTACACCATAGTAATAGTCAAGCAGTCTGCTATTTTTCCAGTTAACGCCTATGGAAGGTACCAGTTTCCAGTTTCCATGCCGCCAAGGGTAGGCATAAGATGCCCAAACTTCAAAGCCTTTATGGGTAAAACTAATATCGGATAAAACCTGTAATTGTAGATCGCCCCAATCATCAGCATAAAGTAATTCCAGGCCAGCATCTACCGCAAAACTTCTTTTTGGGATTTTAATTGCCAGCTGATTTTGCAAATTTTGACTATCCTCAATAAACGTGGTTCCTAGAGATGAATCTGATTCAGATTGTGTATCGTTTTCATTGTCAGGACTAGGACTAAGACTAGACACAGATGATTCTGAGCCAAAAAATTGCACACCTAACCGAGAATCATTAAGTAATTCAAATATTCCCCGTTCATCATTAACATGGGCAATAAGATTTACCGATAGCTTATCAGTTTCATGAAGTGTAAGGCCAATATCACCATTATCAAAAAAAAATGGCTGATAATAATAAGCAATGTTTAATACTGCGTATATTGGAATGTCATCAGAATTAACCAATGGATTAGTACGCAGACCATATCCAGCAGCTATACCCAAATCCCAAGGTCTTTCTTCATAGGCATCGATTGCTTGTTGTATTTCGGCTTCTTCATTATGGCTCAATTCGGATGTTGCTTTTGCTGATGGAAGTGCAAGTAGAGTCAGTATCAAAAAAAATAACTGTTTCATTTATTTATTAGTTAGCAGGTGATGAATGTCTATTAAGGCAGATATACAACATCTATAATGTTAACAATTTGTAGGTAAATTGTTAAGAAATGTAAATTTTGTTGTCTCCTGTAAGCGCGCTGTTTTATTATTTATTCAGAACAATTTATAAAATACAGATATTTACACCTATCTTTGACTATAAATCATTATCTACAAGCCAAATTATAAATTTACAAAACATCAACAGACTGACTTAACAAGAGTTGCTATAGTTTCACTGTGTTTTTAAGTTAGAATTCGTGACTTCACTGAGGAAAGTAAGTTGATTAGTATTATTTAATAAATTGGGGATTTCCTTCAATACCTACATATCCCCTACTCAGTAGGCTAGAAATTTAGTACCTGAATGCTCTATATCAGTAGGTGCAGTATTTGTTCCTGCAAGATCAGCATTCTCTTCCTCTCTGTTGGCAAAAAAATCTGTAATTATTTGTTTATTTTTACAATTTTTTTGAATAATTATTGAATGGATATGAAAGCCTTGTTCCTTAGTGAAGTCACGAATTTTAATTAAGATTTTAAATATTCCAGATGTTGTTAATTATATTTATCAAAAAATAATCCAATGAAATTAATAAAAAATAAGATACTGCTTCTTAGTTTGTTCATTCTATCCTCAACAGCCATTCAAGCTTCTGAGTTTGTTTCGCACACCGTGCTGAATTTACCTGATGACCCTAGAATCGAAGAACCCTGGAGCCAGGTTATTAATACACAGGAAGATTGGGAATTATTTTTCAATTCAACCTTAGCTCATATATTATTTTTGGCATCAGAGTCACCAATTCCACCCGAATTAGATTTTGAAAACCATCGGGTACTTACCGGAGGCTTGGGAGTGAGATCTAGTGGTGGATATTTCCTGTCTATCGAAAAAGTAACTGAATTAGATGATGTGATTGATATTCATATTTTAGAGGTTAGTCCCGGTTCCAATTGTCTTTCATTTGCTGCACTGACCTATCCTTCTACCAGCATTATGGTTAGGAACAGCAACAAACCATTCAGGTTTACCGTTTCGCACTTGGTTAATGAATGTTTAGATTAATTTAAATGAAATACTAAAGGTCTTTGGTTCTGATGTTATTTAACTAACGATTAAGGATTTAAAAATAATTATTTTGAATGTAGGTTGGATGAGCGATAGCGTTATCCGACATAGCTTTGTTTTGTCAGTTGGCTGTTGGATATGTGATGATTATTTTATCTAATTTTTTTTACTTTGTGATGGTGGAAGGCGCTATCGCTTTTCCACCCTACGTTACGCATTGACTAAATATATCTCTATATGAGAATAAATTGTAGGATGGGTTTTATCATGCTAAATGCAATAACATAATCCAACTAGCTGTTTTTTATAATAAGTAGTATTAGGTTTCTTATCTGAATCTACCAAACCAATTATTGAGGAGAAAAGTGATGAAAAAAATGATTGTAATATTTTTTATATACAATTTTGGAATTCTACCCCTTGCAAAGGCTATATCAGTAAACCCCGTATCTACCCAAAGCGATGGACAAGGAGCCAGTATTAGCTTTAACATTCAGAATAAAGACAGTAATGCCAGCAATACTTTTCTTTCTACAGAGTCTATGAATTTACATTTTGAGATTGATGTGGCAAAAAGTCACGTTGGTCAGATTGGATTTTTATATCTGATCGCTAAATATAATGATAGCTGGTTTCAGCGTAACTCAGTAGGAAATTGGCAAACCTGGGATGGAAAAACAGCCTCTTTACAGCCTTACACCAGTAAAATAATGGAAAAAAAGGAAATAATAACGGTTTTGGATAGCCAGAATTTACCTGCAGGTGAATTTCTGGTTTTCGGAGGTTATAAAAAATTCCTCGAAGAACAACTGTATTACAATAGTATACCTGCTTCACTACTCGTGTTTGATAATGACACAGCAACACTACACCGAGTAAAAAACAAGTCTGTACTGACTAGTTTTTTTGCCCGTGGATTAGTACAAAATAATTTCGCTGAAGTTGTAAGTTTTTCTCCTTCTATTATTGCTGCAACAGATAGTACAGCAAGCAATGTTTCTCAAACTAATTTACAAGAAACGGGTGTCGATGAAGCTGATCGAATAAAAACCGATGGCAATCAAATGTATGTTCTGGAGACCTGTGATTCTGATCAGAGTAAACAATGTATTACAGCCTATACAATCAATGCAATACCTGCGACAAACACGCAGTTATCCCAGCTTGAAATAGAATCAAATAATTGGAATCAAGGAGAATTTTATTTTTCTAATATAAAGGGGAACGACCATCTGATTCATTTGAATAACTCTCAGACTCTCCCAACGTTTAGTGTTTGGACACAACCCTTCTTCTGGCAAAACAATCAAACCGAGATTAAATTTGTAGATGTGAGTCAACCACAAAACATGCAGACTACAACCCATATTAGTTTAGATACCTCACTACTATCCAGTCGGCTGATTAATAATGTACTTTATCTGGTGACCCGCAAGAATTCATTTTTTAACCTGCCTCAGCCGGAAATACCTTTACCTCTCCTAGATGGAGTTGTCTCAGAGACTGTGATTAAAACCCCTACTACTTCAGAAGATCAGGATATAGATGATTTAATGCCCGTTATTTCATTCAATAATGGCTCAGAAGAGAGGCTCTTAGTCCAGGCTACCGATTGTTTTATACCCAGTCAAAACAGTAACAAACCTGTAGACAATACCATCATTACGATCACTGCCATTCCGCTTGATAATCCTCAATCACATTATTCAACCTGTATCACAGGATCGGTGGACACTTTTTACATGTCTACAGAATCAATTTATCTGGCAACCAGTCGTTTTCCTTATAATGTTTTTGGAAATGAAATTGTCTATGCATCAGAAGATTTTGAAATGGCAACTGAAATCCATAAATTTGCACTTGGAGATGGAATACTGGATTATCGTGGCTCAGCAACCATACCCGGTCATCTGGGCTGGAATCCTGACAAACAGCCATTCCGAATGGGTGAATATAAAG
>CAYNRB010000139.1:0-8650 GCA_964399475.1 uncultured Methylomarinum sp. | reverse complement strand
TCCATGTTGGAATACGGAGATCATTTCAGACTCATTTCGTATTGGAGAAGGCTTCAACTTCACCCTGTAACTTATAGCGGATATGATCTATCTGCTATTTTTCTTGCCTATCCCAGAAAATTGAGTTCGGGTATATCGAGATTTCACTGAATACTTTTTTTCAACTAAGTTTTCATTCTGATTCAGTAATTCTCCCGTATATTCCAATTCATCTGAATTAACAAAGACTATATCCTCCCACACTGTCTCATTATATTCCGGCGCATAGGAATCAACAAAGGGAATTGCATCCAATTCTGTCTTATTCTTGCCACCTAAATCCGCTTCTTTCTTTGTATGAAGATCAGCCGTTTTATTAGAGTTTAAAAAGGCTACATCAGTCTTATTTGAACCTGTTTGAGATAGACTTGCTGAATATACTGAAGTTGTTTCAAGCTCAGGCAATTCTATTTTTTGTCGAAACTGTGGCGTGTGAATTGACTTTTCAAAAACGAGTTTTGATTGTACATTCTGGTTTTTTTCAACAGGTTGAGAATAAACTTTCAGGGTTAATTCATTTCCAGTAGCATTAGTCTGAGAATAATCATTGGCTTGATATTGATCGAAACTTCCAAGCACATAAATATGTTGAGGATCAACAGCATGCAATACAAGACTTGTCGGTAATGTTAAGGATTTTGGTGCGTAAAACGCACTAATCTCTTGACTTATTTCAAGCAATTCCTCTGCTGGCAAGGGAAATCTATCCTTACAAGATAATAACTTGACGGGTTCTTTGGGTGAAAAACTGTTAATTATTTCATAATTAATTTTTAAAATTTCTTTCCTAGTAAGAGGAATTTGAAAATTATTACCAGAAGAATGCCAAGGTCTCATTAGCATAAGTTAAAGTTTTAAAGAAATAAAAAGTGATGATACTTAAAGCATACATTATGCCAGGAATACCCACGCGAATCTAATGTATAAGAGCTGCCAAAGATTTTCGTAACATCTTATAGTATAAAAAAAGTCTGTTAGAAATGATTATAGGTCGCATTCCATACCTGAATTAAAGAACATAACCATTATACTTCGCGCGGTCACGGTTGCGGAATTTATAGCGAGTTAGTTTTTGTCGATAGCAAGCCGCTGAAACGGGTGCATAGCCAGCTACGCAACAATTACTACACGACTAAAGACGGACAAAAAGACCAGCAAGATGGGTAGTTTATTTTTGGCGAGTTGCCTTAGCATATTAATCTTTTTAGGCAATGACATGATGTTCAAGAAAAACCATAACTTGTTCCCAAGTTCCGTCAATATTATCCATTAAAATACCATGACTAGTTGAATTAACAACAACCAATTGTTTAGACTGCTCAGCTAATTTAGCCATAATAATTCCAGCACTATCAAGATGAACGACAGGATCGTTATCAGCATAAATTAATAAAGTTGGAATGTTTATATCAGGGAGTTGCTCCTCAACATGAACTATCAAGCGTTTTAACTCAAATAAACTTTTAACCGGTACAGATTTGTAATTAATGGTTTTATGCTCTGGATTATTGTCTATAAAAGGTTTAACACCTTCAATTGAAGCAACCCATTTAACCAGACGATTAGTACCATGTAGTAATGGAACAAATAAAAATGATTTACTAACAAATTTAACCGGCACAGCCACAGCCACAACGGCAATAACTTTATCATCATTTTCTGAGGCCAGTTTAAGTGCAAGTCCACCGCCAGTAGAAAAGCCAATAACGATGACAGCATCACAATAAACACTGATCAGTTTCAAACCTCTTCGCACCGATTTATACCAATCTTCATAAGTTTGCTTTCTTAGATCATAAGGCGAAGTTCCATGACCTTTTATTCTTATCCCTAATACAGTGTAACCCTGAATTAAAAGAAATTCAGCAAAACCTCTTAATTCGGCTGGCGAGGCTAATAAACCATGAATTAATAATATGCCTAAGCCATTACTTTTTTCAGGCTGCAATAGAAAAGGCTGAGGTTCTTCTTCTATACTCTGATGCTTGTTAATATCATCATAACGCACTTTAGAATAACGTTTTTTATCCCATGCTAAAGCCAGTATTTCATCATTAAACGCCCATTCTGCCAACTGTTTTGCTGTGACTTTAGGGTATTGTTTATAAGCCTTTACTAGTGTATCTTTTACGATTTTTATCGGTTCAATTTCGAAACTATAGACCGCAATCAGGTTTTCCATTCTAATCTGATCAAAATCATAATCCTCAATGATTCTGGAAGAAAATTGATAGCTATCAGCTTCAGAAACAATCAGTCCAGCCGATTCAGAAACCGATATAAAATGTTCAAATCGCGTGCTATTCCCCTCTATTAATTCATTATATTCATCAGGATAAAGCAAACTTCTATGTAAATTAATATTTTCAGTCTTCTGTAATTTTTTTATTGCTACATATAAAGCTGTATAAAAATGATCTTTTTTGACTCGCATCACGCCCTGCTTCAAACAATAGACAATCAATGTGGAAGCCAAGTGACTTAAATTAATCGTCACATTGGCATAAATTGCTTCCATGTATTGATTACGAGTGGCTTTCGAATTCTTTTTAAAGTAATAGCCTAATAATTTTTGTTTGTAATTTTTGGGTGAGGAATAGAGTGAAAAAACTTCATCTAAGGATTTAAATTCCGAAGAAACAAAATCAAGTAAATAGCGATTCCACCAATGCCAAACGTCATAAGGATCAACCGGTTCTCCCATACGTAAATCCATATCTGTATCTTTGAGCATTATATTACCTTCAACTAATAATTCTTCCGTCTGCCTTTTACTTAGGCCATCAGAAAATAACTCAACACCTTTTAGCAATAAATTATCTGATGAACGAATCGGATAAAAAGTAATATTTGAAGGAATGATTAAAGTAGGTTTCAGTGCTGTAGCCAATAACTGATCCAGAGAATCTAATTGCAAATCTTCTTTCCACTGAATTAACTGCTGATAATTCTTTTCACTATAAGCATTTCGAATGGTTGCTTTAAACGCTTCTATTCCATGTGCAAGCACAGCAGCACCAGTATGCTGCTTACGTCTTTCACCTGAGGATCGTGAATAAATACTATAGTTTCCTTGTTTGTCCATCACCCGATGATCTTTAACCATCCCACCCTCAGGAAAAATAATTACCTTTCTACCCAAAAAAACTTGCCTGGCCAGATTAGCAAATAAATTTTGATGATCATGAGGAATCACGCCTACATTTTCCAAATAAGCGGATAAAACATTGTCCTTTTTAAAAAACTCACTGGCTGCGATTGCACAGCAATAATCCCCTGTGGTTTCATAAATTAAAAATTGTGGGATAAATGTTTCAAAACGGGAAAAATGATTACATAAAATGATATCTCCCTCTAAAGCCTGCTGCGTTGCGTGAAGCTTCATATTCACTTTGAGCATTTTTTTAACTGAACGAAAAACATTGACAGACCAATCATAGGTCTTTTTATCAATATCCTTTAAGTCATCATAATTTTTGATATTCTTCATTTCATTTCCCTACAAAAGTTTTTAAAAAACCTTTTCAAATTTACCCTATCCGTATTGTAATAATATAGACTATTGTAGAGCGGACTTCAGTCCGCTATGCTATGGCATAAGAGTTCAAAATAGACTTTTTCGATTGGTATATAAAATCCAAAAGAACCAAATACCAGTAACGCCACCATAGACATTTGCAGTCAATTTTAGTTGTAGTCAATTAAGAAATAAAAATCAAATGAAAAATTCAATTAAAGGCGGATGCCTATGCGGCAAGGTAAAATACCAAATCATTGCGGAACCCGTTGGCGCAGGAAATTGTCACTGCCGAACGTGTCAAAAAGCCGCAGGTGCCGCTTATTTGCCTGCACTATTTGTCCCTTATAAAGCTTTAATAATCACTGGTGAATATAAAGAGTATGCAAGTATTTCAGACAATGGAAATACCATTCATAGAGGGTTTTGTCCAGAATGTGGAACCACCCTTTTCGGTAGGAATTCAAGCAACGATAAAGTGCGCCCGGTTAACGCTGCAACATTAGACGACCCAAGTATTTACCATCCGCATATGGATTTTTGGGTAGCTGATGCTCAGCAATGGGATTATATGAATCCTGAAATTCCAAAATTTGCTAAGAATCCTTCCCATTTATAAGTCCCTTTTCAAACACCTGATCATTTTATTCTAATAATGCTTAAATTTATTTCGTACTTTGCTTTAATTCAACTGTCATTATTTTCCATACAGCAACTAAAAAGTGTACGTGAATTTATCATTATTCCGTTTACAGAAAATTTAGCTTTGATAAGCACCTGGATTATCCAGATTTTCGATGAAAATGTAAGAGTAAAGGGTATAATCTTGCAACAAATTAATACCGGCTTTTCTGTATCAATAGAATCTGGCTGTAATGGCGTGGAAGCAGTCATTGTGCTGATTTCCGCAATGTTAGTATTTCCTTCATCCTGGAAATATAAACTACAAGGCATAGCTGTTGGTTTTTTTGCAATACAGTTACTCAATATAATCCGTATTATTAGTCTATTTTATCTCGGTCAATGGGATTATGATATTTTTGAATGGGCGCATCTCTATCTATGGGAAGTGTTAATAATGTTGGATGTATTAATCATATTTTTAGGCTGGTTACGCTACTTACCCCGAACATCAAATCCAGATAAGAACCAACTAGTAAACACACAAAATGCAGAATAACTCGCTTAAAGGGTTCATTATAAAAATATTTATCTGGCTACCCATCTGTTATTGGTGCTGGTATTATTCTGCTGAATATATGGTTTTAGCCATAGTTTTTCTGACTGATTTGATTTTGAAATTTTCCTTTCCAGATATTTTTAGGGATATAGAACAAATAGGCAACCAATTAGAAATTATCGTCAAGGTAACACTACCAGCAGAAGAAATACCCAAAGGTATGCTGGCGGAAATAGCTGTTCCAGTAAACCCTTTACTCTATAGCTATGGTTTACCACTCTGTATTACATTAATTTTATCTTCCCCAGCCCCCCTTCTGAAAACGTTTGTAAATTGTCTATTGAGTGTTTTTTTGCTTTTACCTGTGCAAATCTGGGGAATATGCTTTGATTTTATGAAAACTTTGTTTTTACAAACCCCTAGTCACCTTTTGGAAAACCTAGTCATACAGCAATGGCAACTAGAAAGCATTGCTATAGGTTATCAAATAGGAACTCTGGTACTACCGGTTTTGACGCCTATTATTATCTGGATATTTTTATATAAGAATTTTATAGTTCAGTTTATTCCGGTATTGCAACCAATCGATACAATCAAACATAATTAGTTTTTGTTGCGGAAAAACCATGTTTGAATAAATTGCATTGAACTATCCAAATATTTGCCATTGTCTGGAGTACTAAAACATGTTTTAGCATTCCAGAAATGATAACCCTCTCCGCCTTTCCCAAAGTAAGCTAAATTCATGAGTAAACTGACAACAATATATCTTATTTATTCTCCTCTGATTAAAAATCAATTAGATAGACTAAAAAAACATCCTATTGTAATTGAACAAGCGCTTGATATTCGTGAAGTAAAACTGGAAGAAATGTCTGCTATTCATGTGCAAGATGGTCTGAACCATGCTTTGTTATGGATAGAACAAAACCAATATTCAAAGGCGTTACAGATTGCCTATAAGAAAAAGTTATCCTTAGGTTTTTTGCCCATAGAAGGTCAAGTCGCTTCCAGATTTTCAAGAAACCTTGATTTACCGGAAGATTTTGATGCCTGTCTACAGATTGCATTACACGAAGAACCCTTCGCTATGGATTTAATTGAATGTAATGGCGAAATTGTGATTGATGGCGTTAATCTGGAAAACCAGACAACCATGACTGAATTTATTGGTGACAGCCATGAATACAGCGGTATGAGGAAAATCAAATTCCAGTTAAAACGTTTTTTTCATGCTTTTTCATTAAACCCACATCCTGTCACAGTAATCACTGAAAAAGGTAAAACAGTATCAACAGCCATTACCGGTATGCTATTGCTGGATTTTCATAAAACCGGCCCCTTATTAGAATTATTTAAAGAGTCTGTCTCTTTAAGAGATAGGCGTATATCCGTGGTGCTTTTTGCACCGCATTCTATTCTGTCCTATCTACAATTATCCTCAGCCGCATTTTTATCGACTCAAAAAAAATTGGTGTATCGGCAGCTAGGCTATATTCGTACCGAATCTCTGCTAATTAAAACCTCGGTAGATACCCATTATCTGGTTAACAACAAACCTCTGACTACCCGTGAATTACAACTACGAACGTTGGCCGAAGGGCTGAGTGTCAATGCAGGCGAAAGCTTTAGAAATAGACAGCATTACAATGACGATAAAGAAAACGTCAGTTGTGATCAATTGCCACAACATGAAAACAGAATCAAATATTTAAGTAAAACCCTGCCCTTTTTTTCACATGCCTTAGAATCAGACTTTAAAGAGTTATTTTTAACTTTAAAAGAAAGTGCCAGAATAAATAGTACTTACGTTTTATTAATGGTTCTTAGTTCTTTACTAGCCACCTTGGGTCTGTTTCTAAATAGCCCATCTGTGGTTATCGGAGCCATGGTATTAGCCCCCTTAATGTCTCCTATTATTTCCATGTCAATGGGCGTATTAAGAACCGATGCAGAATTGAGTAGAAAATCATTTTTCACGCTGTTTATAGGTATGACAATAGCCATATCACTTTCGGCTTTAATGGCTTATGTTTTACCTTTTCAGGAAGTCACGAATGAAATAGAAGGCCGCCTACACCCCTCAACTTTAGATTTATTAGTCGCCGTGCTTTCCGGTGTTGCAGGCGCTTTTGCCAATGCTAGAGAAAATATCGCCCAAAGTTTACCTGGCGTTGCAATTGCTGTTGCTTTAGTACCCCCCTTATGTGTATCAGGAATTGGCTTAGGTTGGCTAAATATTGAGATTTTTACTGGTGCCATGTTATTGTTTTTGACCAACTTGACCGGCATAATCCTGGCTGCTGGGTTATCCTTTATGGTAATGGGCTTTGCACCTTTTTCCAGAGCAAAAAAAGGCATATTGCTTTCGGCATTATTGGTATCAATTATTTCAGTCCCCCTGTTTTATTCTTTTACAGATATGCAAAAAATGGCAGCAGTTAAAAACCAGTTGATCAGTCGTAATTATGAAATTTCCGGACAAACATTACGCTTGCGTAATGTTAAAATTCGCCCTGGAAACCCATTAAGATTAAGTGCCGACCTTCTAAGTACCACTATCCCCGATACTGCCTTACTCTTATCATTCGAACAGCAATTGGCAAAACAAATAGGTCAGGCTGTTAAAGGGGATTATTCAATTCATTTGGTTACAGAAAATCATATTTAATACAATCCTAACAAACTTTCTAGACTGCTTTTTACTTTGATTTATTTCCTATTTTTTATCTGCAATTAATAAACTCTACAGTTACAGCGTCGAAATAAAATCACTTTAATGTATTCCAATTAGATGTTGAAAATGCATTGATAGATTTAAAGATTCTTTTAGGCAGATGAAAAATGGTCAAAAATATACTTTTTTGTCTGGAATTTCAAAAATTGGATGTTATCCGTATCTTGATAGCTTGAATAAAATACATGTTAACCCTCCTAGGTTTATTAACTTTATGAATCAACTCTTGACATATATTGGGTGTTAAGGTGTAGTATATTCGGGTCTGTATAATAACTTGTTATTTGTTTCCTGCGAGAGCCAGTAGCAGAAAAGAAACTCATTGGATGAAAGAGCTGAAGCTGAGTGCTGTGAAGTCAGTTTGATTTGAAAAAAGTAAGCTCGATGCGGTGAATATAATCTTGTGAAAAAGCAGAGTTTGACGTGGAAAAGTAGGATGTTGATTTTTCAAAGTCTGTCGTGGAAACTTAGAACAAAGCGAAAGAGCAGAAAGAGCCAGAGCTGAGTTCTGATGTATGCAGCGTTGAGAGTGGAAAATGGAAGCGCGGACGACTGCTACGGAATTTAATAAAGAGAATAAGAGCAAAGAGACCCAAAGAAACGCGAAGGTACGTAGAAGAAAACAAACCTGCTGTTGAAAGAGCGGAAATTGAGTGCAGTGACTCAAAGTTTGATGTGAAAAAGCTAGCTCGGACGTGGAAAATATAAGCCTGTGAAAAAGCAGGATTTGACACGAAAAAGTAAGATGTTGCTTTTTCAAAATACATCGTGGAAATCAGGGAAAAATCAAAAGCTAGTTTTGATGTTTACAAAGTCGAACGCGGAGAAAATAAGCGCGACAGCATACCAAAAGATTTAGAAAGAGTAAAAGCGAAGAGCAAAAATGCGAAAAATAAAACGTAGGTTTTTTATCTGCAAGGTTGAATGTGGAGAACCAACTTATTATTTATTTGATTCTAAGAATATTTAATGCAAGAATCCTAATTGGTCAAATACTGAATGTAAACGCGATATAGTACTCCAGAAACATCCACAAGTTAACAAATGAAAACCTTATGAAAGAATTTATTAAAAAATTATACTCATTTGATCAAGGTAAAATTACACTATGTAATCTTATAGATTGCATTAATCTTGAGATTCTTAGTTCTGGAAATGTTTGCGGTCTATTAAGTGA